>JAXJTE010000205.1:0-44995 GCA_036309765.1 Caryophanon sp.
ATTTCAAAATCACCACTTGCGCTGAAGGAATTAATTATCGATAAGCTACCAGAGCGCGTTCGCTACCGTACAGGTATTCCGTTCTCGATTGAAGGGCTTGAATTAACAGGGCTTTTCAATGACAACACAGCAAAGCCAGTAGAACTCGATGACCCGAACATTAAGTTCAGCACAATTGATACGTCAAAACCAGGTCGCCAAACGTTCAAAATTGAATACGGTGACGTCGTAGCGGAGTTCCAAGTAGAAGTGTATGACGTAGCGTTAGACGGTTTAACGGCATCAACGACGAAATCGACGTACTCAAAAGGTGAGAGCTTCATTCCAGGTACGCTGACGGTGAAGGCAAACTTCGCGGACGGTGACGAAAGCTTAAAAGAAGGCGACTACGAGGTAACAGGCTTTGATCCGATGAAAGTTGGCGAGCAAACGCTAACGATTTCATACCGCGACAAAACGACGACATTGAAAGTGCGCGTCAACGAAAACAATGTGCGCAACTTTACCGTGGACCCAGAAATGGTATTCGTGACACGCGGTGGGCAAGTGGATGTAACGAAGCTAAAGCTAAACGTGACGCTCGATAATGCATTAAATGAACAAATGACGGTAACAGGCACACCAGAGGAAGTTGAAATTACGAGCTTTGATAACTCGAAGCTTGGTGTATACACAGTAAACGTCGCATACCGCGGCAAATATGCACCGCTAAAAGTGTATGTTGTCGATGAGCAAACGATTGTATCGATTGATGAAGTCGAGCTATGGTGGAATAAAAACGGCACGCATACGAAATATCCGTACAGCGTCATATCAAAAGATGATGTTGATGCGAATGAAGTGTACTTTAAAATTTTACAAGCAACGAACGGCGCAGGGAAAATCATTACAGACGAGGCGACGTTAAACAATATTAAAATTAGCACGGTAAACTTTAAGAACCGTATTACAGGTCATGCAGATACGACATCTGCACAAGTGAACGCAGCAACAGGTCGTTTAACGATTGCATCAGCGGCGGATTTAGATGTGCAGTTTACGTACAATGTGGATGGTGTACCGCTGGATAATCCGTACACGTACGCACTAAACATGGTGTCACAGCGTCAAGCGACATCAGCTGAGGTTACGTCAGGCGGTGCGATTGCGACGATAAACTCAAGCAATATTACACCGCTTGCACGTACGATTTCATTCGATGTACTAGACCAAGTTGGTGAGCGCTTCGATTTACGGATGAGCGCACCGTTTTATACGTTAACAAAAGAAGGTGCAACAGAAGCGGCAACGGCATCAGCTGTATCGAGCTACGAGAGCGGCGCCGGCACGATTTTAACGAACTTAAACGATGCAGGCACGTACACGTTACGCATATATACAGCGGCAAACAAGGAGAAAACGCTTGGAGAGTTCCCGTTAGCAGTGAAACAAATTACTGTGCCAACAGCAGCAGACGCTTATGAATATAAAATATCGTTCAACACGGGCAAGGAAGTGTTAAACGTAGCGAATTACGAATGGGCAAATGGCTACGGTGCTGCACCGACGAAAACAGATGCGCTGACAATTCGTACGCAGGCGTTCGTTGATGATGTGGAAGTAACGATGCCAACTGGTGCAACTGTGAAATTAAAAAATGGCACAGCGATGAACTTAAATGGCGATACCGTAACAGCAGGTAACGACGTGAAGCCAATGGTCGATTCAGTTGTTGTCATGGTCGGCACGCGCGAAATGACAGCCTCACCATCCATTCGCCTCCTTAATACGCTGCCGAAATATGATGCGTTCACAGCGAGTGAGAAGGTCGATATTTTCAAATACTTCACATCATCAAATGCTGCGTTAATGGACAAGCTACGTAACGGTGAAACGTTAACACCAGCGGATAAAGTCATTATGACATCACTTGTTGGGCGTGCGTTACGCGACGTATGGAACGTGAAAAATGAAGATGCACTAGAGGCGATTAAAGAAATTACCGTCGTACCAACACCGACGAGTTCTTCAGCAGATGGCAGTCAAAAAACGACAGCAGTTAACGTATTAATGCATAAGCAGTTCACTGAAAACGGAGCGGAAAAATACGTGACAGTGGACGGTGAATACATCGAGGCATGGATGAACAAAGCAGCGTCGACGTTGCAAAAAACAGAACGCACACCAGCGCAGTTTACCGTCATGCTGGATGATATGCGCGTTGACGAAGTGCCTGCGAGTACATTAACGTTAACAAAAGCAGTACAAAAAACAATTACGACGACACCAAAGACGGTGATTGACGGTAGTACAGTTGTAGGGCAACCGACGACGACGCAGCCACCGATTGAGCTATCACCAATTTTAGTGAAGCAAACGTTTGATGCGGCAGGTTCATCTGATACGAAGTACAAAAACCGTACAGAGCTAGAACAACGATTAAATCAGTTCTCGGATATTTTCACAATTGAAATTACGAGCAACGCCATTCGCTTTACGTTAAAAGAAGGCTTATCGCTGACGAAAGAAGAAACGGCAGACAGCGATAGTGCAACGGTGAAGACGCGCGATGATATTTCGTACCGCATCATTACGAATATGCGTACGTACACGCTTGGTTTAACAGTGAAGTCAATTGACATTCCGCTAGCAGAGTTTTTCACAGCCTATAAAAAGCCGAGTGTGCTTGTGCTAGACAGCCAAGCGTACAAGTTTTCGACGAAGGCAGGTCCAGCAGATGTTGAGAAACTAGAAACGGTGCCAGCATTCTCAAGCATGACGGCATTAGCCGCGATGATTAACGAGAAGTTTACCGGTAAATACCGAGCAGAGGCGTTAAACGATCAGCTGAAAATTTTCACAGCGGTGACAGGAGAGATTGCGAACGACAATTTGAACGGTGCGCTAACGGTGAACGACTTACCAGTTGCGATGACGCCAACGCCAGATCCCGCAACACAGTTTAAAACGCCGTGGACACTCGGTCAAAATGAGTCGTTCGTCGGAAACTTAACGTTAACGTTCTCTCAAGCCGTGCAGCTACCGCTTGAAAACTTCTTACCAGTAGAAGACTTTATCGTCAACTACACAGTAGAAGGTAGCCAGCAGCAGCTAAAAATTGCCGCAGCAGATGTGAACGAGCGCGTTGTCGTGAACGGTACGACGGTTACAGTGAAGCTAGATCACTTACCGAACGCTGCACACTTCAGCAACCCGAACATGAAAATTATTATGGATGACATTAGCGGTCTAAAAGGCGTAAAAGGTTACTACGAGAAAGATGTGAAACGCATTTACGAGGAAGCAACCGTGACGATTACACCGACACCATAATGTGAAAATGCTAAAGGGAACGACTGTGTTTCCTTTAGCATTTTGCTTTTGCATGTAGAGAAATATGCATAAACGTATTAATTTATTGCTCGAAACAGTGACCAAAAGGACATGTTAAAATGGTATTATGGAGTAATATCGTAAAGCTATTGAAAATGGAGGAAACGAAAACGTGAAGAAAATAATCGCTTTATGTATGTCTGTGTTATTAGTTGTCGCAACGATGGCGCCGGCTGCATCAGCAAATACGGCACAGCTTACAAAAACAGTGCAAGCACAAATGAAAGGCGTGCAGGCAACAATTGCGGTGCGCGATTTAGATACGAACACACTTGTGTACGGGTATAATCAAAACTTAGCGCTTGCCCCAGCATCGAACATGAAGCTGTTAACCGCAGCGGCTGCATTGCATCATTTAGGTACAGACTATGAAATGACGACAGATTTATATATCGACGGTACGATCGAAGGGAATACGCTAAACGGTAACGTGTACGTGCGCGGTGAAGGTGACCCGACGTTCCAAGCAGATGATTTCATTACGTTTGCGAATGCGTTAAAAGCAAAAGGGATTACGCAAATTAACGGTCATTTTTACGGAGATGAATCGTGGTTTACAGGTCCGCGTTTAGCACCAGGTATTGGACGCACGGATGAATTACAATATTACGGTGCGCAAATTTCAGCATTAACGATGTCACCGAACAACGATTACGATGCAAGTACAATGATCGTATCGGCAACAGGCTCTTCAGTAGGTAAAGCTCCAACGCTTACATACATGCCAAACTCAAGCGGTATGAATATCGTGAACCAAGCAAAAACAGTCGCAAAAGGAAAAGCAAACACGCTATCCATTAAACGCCAATACAACACGAACCGCATTATCGTATCAGGAAGCATTCCGGTCGGTGCGACGAAGCGTGAGTGGATGACATTATATAGCCCGACGTTAAACACGCTCGTTGCGATGAAGCAAGTGTGGGAAATGCAAGGGGTAACATTCATTAAAGGCTCACAGCAAACATATGCGAAAGTGCCAAAGCATGCGGAGCTTATTCATTCAGTGAAGTCGATTCCAATGGATGACATCGTATACATGATGAACAAGCTAAGCAACAACAGTATTGCGGACATTTTAGTGAAGACGCTAGGACGTGTCGTAAAAGGTGAAGGTAGTAATACAGCTGGTGCGGCCGTATTAACAGAGTACGCAAAATCAATCGGTTTAAATATGAATAACGTACGCGCAGTCGACGGCTCAGGTATGTCGCTGAACAACCGTTTCACAGCGAACGAATTAACGCGCCTACTGATTTCTTCAAATCGTAGCTCGTGGTACCGCACAACATTTTTACCGAGCTTACCACAAGCTGCACATTATGATCGCTTAATGGGTGGTACGTTACGCTCTCGTTTAACGTCGATTCCAAACCGCGTAATGGCGAAAACAGGTACACATACAGGCGTTAACGCATTATCAGGCTATCTTCGTGGCAAAAGCGGCGAATGGTATGCATTTAGTGTCGTGACGAAGAACGGCTCTGCTGCACGCATCGACCGCGTTGTAGTAGAAATGTATCGTCAACTATAAGTAAATGAAAAGGCTGTGTTTCAAGTTGAATGGATTTCACTTGAACACAGCCTTTTTTCGTTTCGACTGTACGTGAATTTCGTTAGCTCAGAGACATATTTCATACAAAATAAAATCGCGACACATTGAATTTCGCTTCACGTAACGCTTTTATCATGGAAATGACCAGTAATTGTAACAATTTTAATGTAATATTAATAGTAAAAAGTAGTATTTCCGATATAATAAGAGGCAACCCAATGACAAAGTACATAGTTTGAAAAAAGATGTTATTATGCGTACAATAAGAATGTGAGCAAACTAACATAATTTGTATTTTAAATGTAATCAATGAGGAGGAATTTTTATTATGACACAATACAAAAAGTTTTTCGTTACAGCAGCAAGCGCCGCGTTAGTCGTATCAGTTGTAACACCAGCAGCGGCTGCGGATGTGAAGTTCGCTGATATTAGCCAATATTCGCAATCGGTGCAAGATGAAATCATTTCATTAGCAGAAGCAGGTATCATTAACGGTACGTCTGAAACGACATTTTCACCTGCACGTAACATTACGCGCGGACAAGTTGTAAAATTACTCGGTCGCTTTTTAGTGAAAGAAGGCTACGCAGCGATTCCAACTGACTGGGAAACGAAACAGCGCTTTAAAGACATTCGCCTAGATGCGAGTGATAAAGATTTAATTATGAACGCGGCAATCGTCTATGATGCAGGCGTATTCCAAGGAAGCAACGGCAACTTAATTTCGTATCAGCCAATTTCTCGTGAAAACATGGCGCTTGTACTGGACCGTGCTGCTGAGAAAATTTTAGGGCAAACGTTAATCGCGCTTGCGAAAGAGCAAGAAAAAGAAGGCAACGTAACGGATTTAAAGAAAGCGAAAACAGAGGCGCGTGCAGCGATTACGGCAATTAACGCACTTGGCATTTCAAACGTAGCGACGTTTAACCCAAAAGGCAACGTAACGCGTGCAAACTTCGTATCATTCCTACACCGTGCATTCATTAAAGAAGAAGTGAAGCCACCAGTTGTATTAACGTTAAAGAGTGTGAAAGTTGTATCAGCGACGGAGCTTACAGCAGAGCTAAGTGATGGTTCATTACATAACGTTGTACTGGAAACACCATTAGTAGATAACGAAGCGACAGAAGTATCATTCAAAATTGACGACGTAACATATAAATCAACGGTAACGCACGTTGTAGCAGACTTAAAAGTAGCCGGTGTTGCAGCGAAAAACGGCACGCAGCTAGAAGTGAAGTTTAACCAAGAAATTAAAGAGCTAGGCGATGTAACGATTCGCGGTATTGACACAAATAATGCGGTCGTAACAGTGAAGGAGATGGAGCTTTCAGCGAACAAAAAGTCAGCGGTTATTACAGTTGAGGATGTATTCGTTGGACGCTACGCAGTTGTAGTTGAAAACTTTAAAACAGCAGCAGGCGTAGATAACGTATCGTACGATGAAATTATTAACGTAGCGCCAGACAAAACAGCACCGACAATCGTAGGCACAGAGCGTCCGTACGCAAACCGCGTCATCGTGAACTTCTCAGAGCCATTGTCAGATATCGGCACAGTAACATTAAAGCTAGCTGACGGTTCATCAGCAGTCGCGGCAGCAGAATTAATTGGCAACAAAACAGCAGTCGAATTTGATTTATCATCTGAGGCGATTCCACCAAATGCGAAAGTAACGGCGACATTTGTTGGTGCAGCAGACGTAGCGGGCAACTTAATTTCGCCAAATCCTGCGAGTGTAACGTTTGAGAAAGGCTCAGCAGACGGCGTAGCACCGACGATTTCAAAGGTCGAGCAGCTAAGTGCAAAATCATTTACGGTGACGTTATCAGAGCCAGTGCGTGCATTCACAGCAGCAAACATCGCGGTATCACGCGCAAGCACAGCGAACGGCGTAACATCAGTTGAAAAGCTAACAGATACACAATATAAAGTAACGGTAACGAACGTGTTAGACGGCTTAAACACAATTGTCGTAAGCAACGTGGAAGATTTATCAGGTGAGAAAGCGACATCTGCAACGACGACAGCAACATTTGCCGTAGATAAAACAGCACCAGTCGTATCATCAACGGCAATTATTGTTGATAAAGGGCACCAATATTTATCAATCAAATTCAATAAACCTGTGACACTTAACGAAGGTGCAGCAGCTACAGTAAACGGCACGTACGTCCAAAATGCAGTAACGAACACATTAGTAGCAAAAGACGTTGCGGTAACACGCGTTGATGCAGAAACGGTGCGCGTGAAGCTTTCAGACATTGCTGAGAACAACACAGGTGCAGCGTATGACGTATCACTTGCATTCAAAAACATCGTGAGCGAGGCAGATGCAGCAGCTGAAACAGTGAACAGTGTTACATTCACACGTGGTGAGGACGTAAGCGAAAACACGACGAAAGTAGAAGTGGACGACATTGTCATTGTCGATAACAACACAATCGAAGTGATCTTCACAGAAAACGTGGATGCAGCGACAGCGACGACAGCATCGAACTATACAATCGATAGTGCGAAAGTGGAGCGCGTAGTCGTACTTGCAGGCGCATTAAATAAAGCAATCGTGACGTTAAAGGCAGATTCAGTTGAGCATGACGGTACGCGTTACATTAGCGTAGCGAACATTAAAGCAGCGGGCTCATCACATGTAATGGATAACTACCGCCAAACGATTACATTAACAGAAAACGTGGCACCAAAAGTATCAAGCGTTGAAGTCGTAAAAGACAACCAGCTGAAAGTGACGTTCTCAGAAGCGGTACACAATGTAGGCGACAATGCATTCATCGTAGCAGAAGGTGACAAAGTGTTTGTCGGTGCGAAAACGACGACAAGCGCAGCAGAAAGCACACAGTTTGTAACAGAGGCACTCATTTCACTTGCAGAAGGTGATTCATTTGCATCGAAATCAACGGTGCGCATTACGCTAGATCCGAATGCCGGTATTGCAGACGGTAACCGCAATGCATTACAATTTAGCGGTGCAACAGTAACAGTACAATAACAACAAAAAGGCTGTGCTTACGTGAAATTCACGTAGGCACAGCCTTTTTTTATTAAAATACTAAATATTTCACGTAATCTTCCCACGATAGCTGCTTTAAGTTGTTCCACTCCAGCTTTTTCGTTGGCATCGTTAAAAATGTTTCAGCGTAAATATCACGCGCTGTCGCATTTAATAAAACTGTGCCGTCAATTAAGTCTGTCGGTGTAACAGAAGCATCACCTGTCGTGAATGATACGTCGATTGGATTTAAGCGTACACGTCCGTCATAGCCGAGCGTGTATACGTTATCCTCACCGTAAAACGATGCATCTAATTGAATGTCATCGAGCATAATATCCACTGCTTCATCTTCTACAACCTCTTCACCTTCAACGACCGCCTCATCTTCAGCTGGTGCTGGTAAGTTTGTCGGTGGTGGTGCAATCCATGTAGTCGGTAGCTTGTACGCAAATAGCTCCTCGTTTAAGACGATTTTCGCCTGTGCGATTGAGCCAAATGGTAATGGATCAAGTGTCGCATCTGCTTGAATGGCCACTTCATATAGTGGACGGTCTTTGTAGACGTCTAATTGCTGAATTTGTGCGTATGCTGGAGAGTTTGTCGCAGGTACTTTATGCTTTACAGATACTGTGCCTGTTACTTCGCTTTCAAGTGAATCGTCTTGTAACGGAGCAGAAATCGTTGCGGCTTGTCCTTCAGATAGACGCTGCCATTCGCTGTCTGACACGAATGTTACGTATTCTTGCTCAGCTGAATAAATTTCGATTGTAATAAAGCCTGTAGACGTTTCGATTGCTGTAATCGTGCCGTCGATTGGGCTAATCAGTGCTGCTTCGCCTTCATCTGCCATCGCTAAGTACGAATCGACAATGTCTAGCTCACGTTGCACTTCTATAATGCGTTGGTCGATAATGGCAGCTGCTTGTAATGGCGATTCTAAAATCGATACTTCAAGCTCCAAATCCACCGTTAATGCGTCACCGATTTCTGATAGTGTTAAATTACCAGTCGGATCATTTGAGCCTGAGTAGCCTAATGAACTCGCAATTGTTTCAAGCGCATCTAGTTCGTCTTCATATGCATCTGCTTGAATTTGCAGGCGCTCGTATTCACGTTCAGCTGCTTCTGTGCGGAATGTTAAAAGCTCCTCACCTGCTGCGACAGCTTGACCGCGAGCTACAAGTAATTCATCGACATCGGTTGCGTTTGCAGTTACCGTTTGTACAGAAGCAGAGGCAAGCACTGCATCTTTTTCTAAAATTTCTTCATGCGCGTCGGCAGTTGCAACGGCATATTCATTAATGAAATATGAGCGCTCTACAGGACTGTCTTCGTCAAATGCGATGTAACTGCTCGTTCCAGCAACAGCCGCACATAAAACGGTAGGAATCCATACTGATTTTTTTAATGTCATAATATTATAGTCCCCCTACAAGCCAGTCTTGTAATGGCAGCACACTTACAATTGCTACGAAAATGGCAATAATAATATGTACGAAAATAATTTTAAATAACAGTGGTGCGTTGTTATGTTCATTCCATTTTTTCAAGAAAGTATACTGAACAGCAATGATAGCCACAACACCAACTGTTAATTGGTTAAGTAAAAATAGCGTAAATTCATTCGTCGTCCATTGTGCTAAAATAGGTGCAAGTGATAAGAATGATAAGTTCGTTGCATAGCCTACGTTATAGAAGACGATAAAATGAATTAGCTTTTCTACAAGTAAAATGCAAATCACATATACTTGCACGCGTTGGATCCATTTGTATGGCAACTCTGTTAGCAAATATAAGAAGTACGTTACGATGTAGTAGTGGAATGCAAAATACAGCATCCCGATTAACGTTGCACCTAGCGCGGATACATAACGAGCTGTTACGTATTGATCCATAAAGCCCTGTGCAAATAGCGCAGTCGCTTGTTCTGTTCCGAGTCCCCATAAATCACGTACTAAAAAGAAAACGGCCGTTGCTAAAAATACAAGAAATACGCGCAACTTGTATCCTTTAAATTCCATTTCTTGTTGTAATGCGTTATGGAAAGGAGCTGATTTTACGAACGTGCGCCAAATTGAATAATTGAACACGAAAAAATTCCCCTTTCTTAAATAGCTCATTATAATATTTCCCTACTAATAAATGTAACAGAAATTCCCTAAAATAAAAGGAAAAATTGAGAATTAAAAATAAATAGTTGCGCGTAATATGTTTCGCATTTTTTGTGTGAATGAAATATACTTTTGAAATGTATTCATCGTCAAGTTACAGTTTAAAAATATGACGTTCTATGACTAGAAAATAGCTGTTTGTGATTTCTTCTGTAACAAATAAACGGTATATATTATACTGTATGAAACAACATGAAACTTTCAACGAAATATAAAACACGTTGAAATTGGGAGGTCTTTCGTTGAAGAGGACATATTGGTTAATTGTATGTATTGCCATCGTAATTGTTTTTTCAGTGCAAGCCGCAATTCCTGTCATTGCACAAAAAACACCGTTTACTGATATTGAAGGTAATACACATAAGGAAGCCATTGAAACTTTATATGCTGAGGGCATCGTATTTGGTGCAACGAGAAATAAATATGAGCCAAATGCGATTGCGACGCGTGGAGAAACAGCTAAAATGTTTGCAAAAGCATTGCAGCTCGATACGATAAACGTAAAAAATCCAAACTTTAAAGATGTGCCGACATCACATGCGTATTACGGAGAAATTGCTGCACTGGCGAATTTAGGGATTGTGTCTGGTGAGAATGGTATGTTCCGTCCAAACGGTAATTTCAAGCGCTCGCACGCAGCAAAAATGCTGACGCTCGGCTTTGCGTTAACGAAGGCATCGTCCATTGATTCGAAATTCAAGGATATGCCTGAGCATCGTGACACGGCGCTTTACATTCAAACGCTCATTAACTACAGCATTACACAAGGAACAACGGCCACAACGTTTAGTCCGAACCAAGGCTTAACACGCGGGCACGTTGCGACGTTTTTATATCGAACGATGAATACATTGCGCGAAGATTTAAACATTACAACTGTTGAATAACAGTAAAACGTTAAATACGGAATCATGAACAGGCAGTATATCTATGCGAAGACATAAATTCGTATAGGTATATTGCCTGTTTCTTTGTATAGAGCCATCGTTACTTACGATGCACAAGCCATCATAAATGCTCATTTTGTATAAGTCGGCTGTTTGTGCGTTCAAAACGATAGTAAAAGGTCGATATGTATTATGAGAATGTTTTATATAGAAGGGAATGAAGACGATGAAAAGAATCGTCGCAATTAGTTTACTTTCAGGCGCGATGTTTGTCGGGGCAATGAATGTAGAAGCAATGAATGATGAATGTAGAGAAATTGTCGATGCAGCAAGCTTCGGTACGAATATTGAAGCGTGTTCACCGACGATGACGAATGGGGAAGTAACAGAGGCGAGCTTTAAAGATTACGTAAGTACGTTACAAAAATTTAAAACAACGTACAAGGGTGAGCCACAATACACAATTTTAGAAGATAAAATTAAAGAGGCGACACAAGTAAATGATGTCATTAGCGATATCGCTTCAATCAACCCATATAAGTTGACGGGCTTTTCGCGCGAGGTAACGAATGCGCGTACAGCTTACAATGGGCTAACAGATAAAGCAAAAGGCTACGTGTACAACGAGGAGCTGCTACAAACGTATGAGGCAGCAGCCATTATCGTAACGCAAATTTCTGGGATTAAGTTAACGGATACAGCTGCGGAATATAAGCGTAAAGTAGAAGCGGCAAAAGCTGCATTTAACGAAGCACCGATGGAAGTACAAAATGCAGTCGGGAATATGGATACGTTAAAGACGCACGAAAATACGCTACACCGTGTAGACGAGCTATCAACAATTATCGCATCATTAAATAAAGATACATCGATGTTAACGGATAGCCAAATTGGTGAGTTCGTTGCGATGCTAGCTGAGGCAAAAACATTATATGAAAGTTTAAGCACGACGGAGCGTAAACTTGTGCAAGGCTATCAACTTGTACTCGACCATGAAAAAGGAATCGGCAGTGCGATGGAAATCGTCGCGCTAATTAATGAGATTTCGCCGTCGCTTGCAACGTTTGCAGCGCGTACAGAAGCGGCAAAGAAAAAGTATGATGCGCTTGCAGAAACAGACCGTAAATTTGTGCAAAACTACGATAAACTAGTGAGCTACATTGAGCCGGCTGCGATTTCAAATGCGCTGAAAAAATTAAAGACAACATCAAAAACGTTCGAGGCAGATGTCGTGGATTTACGCCAGCGCTTCGATTTATTAACACCGACGCAACAAGGCTACATAGCAAATAGCAGCGTATTAACAGACGCGGAGCAAAAACTTGTGCAAGTAGAGGAAATGGAAAAACTCATTAGTACGATTGCAAGTGCAACCGCAGAAGATATGATGGGCGTTGTGATGTCAGCAGGTGAGGCATTTGAACTGCTAGATGCTGGTCAGCGCAAGCTTGTGGAAAATGCAAACGAGCTGACGAAGTTCGAAAGCATTGTAAAAGAAGTATTAAAGGTTGAAGCATTCATCGACAAAATTGATATTCAAAGCAAGCAGTTTACAAAGCAAGCTACAGCTGCACAAAAAGCATTTGATAAGTTAACACCAGAGGAACGCCTATACGTACGTAACGTGAGCGCATTAGCATCAACAGGTCCGATTAGCGACTTTTTAGTGAAGCTATCAAAATTACGCACCTCTTCAAAAACGTATCGCCAAGATGTTGAGGATCTGCGCGTAGAGTACATGTTATTTGATACAGACACACGCGACCTTGTAGGCAATTACGAGGCAGAGCCAAAGCTAGTGGAAGCAGAGCGCATGATTTCACAGGCAAATTATGTAGATGAACGCATTGCGCGTGTCGGCGAAGAGCCAGAAGAAAACTACGTAAAGTACGTAGCACAAACACGTACAGCATATAACGAACTACCAAAAGATGCCCGCAAGCTCGTATCGAAATACAAAGAGCTACAAGGTGTCGAAAAGCAAATTAAGCCCGTATTAAAAACAGCGACGTTAATCGAAGGGTTAGATGATAGCCCGAAAAGCTTAATGGCCGCATTTGATAAAGCACAAAAAGCATATGCAAAATTAAAGCCGAATCAAAAGCTACTTGTATATAACTTTAACGTACTAAAAGAATATGAAAAGCCAGTATCGGTATCGAAAAAAATTAAAGCGTTAAAGCCGACGAATCTATACTTCGCGACGGACTTAGCGACGGCGCGTCAAACGTATGAAAGCTTAACGGAGCAACAAAAAGGGCTTGTAGAAGGTGCATATCGCATTACCGAAGCAGAGATGGAAATGCGTGAAGTAAATGTAATTGTAACGCTTATTCAAAACGTATCGATCACATCGCCTAACTACGTGAAAGATGCGCGTTCGGCGGAGCAAGGCTACAAGCAGCTCATGTCTTCATATCGTAAGCTCGTTGTGAACTACAACTACTTAAAAGATGAATTAAAATCGGTGAAAAAAGTAGAGAAGGTTATGAAAAATATTGATGAGCTTGTAACGTTAGAGCCGAAGAAGTTTGAAACGAAGTTAAAAGCAGCTCGAAAAGCGTATGATAAGCTAGAAGAAGATGAAAAATCGCACGTTGCCAATTACATGAAGCTCATCGAATATGAAACAGCTGAAAGTTTAAAGTAAAGTAGCGAAAAGAAATATCATTCGAGGCAGCGATGTTTCGAATGATATTTTTTTGCTTTTGTGATGAAGAGAAGTAGTGTAAACTGACATATTGCACGCGTATGAAAATTGTTAACTTGTTACTAGGTGGAGGCACCGTTTGTTACATTTTGACGAAGATCGCATGTTTTATCAAAAAACATGTTATATTTGTAGGCAATTATATTTTTATATGACCGGTAAAGAAAGGGGATAGCGTATGCGCAAAATAATAAGCATATTGTTTCTAATGTGTATTGTTAGTTGTGCAACGACAGCAACAGCTGCATACAAGGACATACCTGACACACATTGGGGTGCGCCGACTGCAAAATGGGCTGTCGAAAAAGGGTATATGGCTGCTTATGACGGCTACTTTTCACCAAACCGAGAAATTCCGCGCATCGATGCCATCGTAGCGCTTGCGGCGATGAAAGGTATCGTTGATCAGCCAGCAACGAAGCAACTCGCATTTGAGGATTTTTCGCCAACGCAAAAAGGATATGGTGTTGTTGAACAGTTAGTCGAGCAAGGGATTATTAAAGAGCAGCAATATTTTAATCCGCAGCAGCCGATTACACGCTCGCAAATGACGAAAATTTTGGCGATGTTATTTCAAATTAACGTCGATTTAAAAAATGATTCGAAGTTTACGGATGTACCCGTAACATTTTGGGCGAATACGTATATTGAGTCACTCGCTGATATTGGCATTATTAACAATGAGCAGGAACGCTTTTATCCGCATCGTACGTTGACAAAAATTCAGCTTGCCGCCTTTATGGAGCGCACGATGCATTTCCAGTCACAAATTGCCGAGAAACAAGTGATTTATGATTACTTACAAAAAAAATATATTTATACACTCCAACATGATGAGCAGTGGATTACGGAAGTGCTAAGTCTTGTGAACAAGGAACGTTTACATGAGGACCTGCAGCCGTTACAGTTAGATGAGTCGCTGTCACAACTCGCGATTGTGAAGGCACTTGATATGCTCGAACACGGTTATTTCGATCACCGCTCGCCAACATACGGCTTCCCGTGGGACTTAGCTGGACTGTTTAATTATCGCTTCGTGCTGTTCGGGGAAAATATCGCGCGTCGTTTCGCCACACCAGAGGACGTTATGTATGCATGGATGAACTCCGAAAAGCATCGATCGAACATTTTGAAAGAATCATTCACGCATATGGGGCTCGGCGTGCAAAAAAGTGGAGACGGTTCTTTCTATTGGGTACAGCTATTTTCTACAAAATAATGGAATAGAATGTTACAGGAACATTACAAAATTGCAATTTTTCATGCGAAATCGTGCTTCTCTTCGTGCCGTTTTTACGCAGAAACCGCGTAATGACGGCTTTTTTTACGTTTTTTATAATTCGTTACACAATTGAAAAACTACAATGGATTTTTTTATGGTAATCTTATATTAGGTCAAAAAAGAGACCCAAGAGTCTTGGAAGGAGCAAATCATTCACATGTCTAGTCTTAAAAAGAAAGTTTTAATTCCAGTATTTGCAACAGCCATGTTCGTATCGGGGTTAGGACAAACTCAACAAACGGCAGAAGCATCTTCTGTAACAGTGAATCAATTAACTAATGAAGCATACAAATATATCGGTATTAAATATAAATACGGCGGTACAACTACAAAAGGTTTTGACTGCTCCGGATACGTACAATACGTTTTCAAAAAATTAGGTTTAAAAGTATCTCGTACGACGTCTACACAATATCGTGAGGGTACGTCAATTGCGAAGAAAAACTTACAACCTGGTGACTTAGTATTCTTTAATACAACAGGTCGCGGTGTTTCTCACGTAGGTATTTATTTAGGTAACAACAAATTCATTCACTCAGGTGTAAGCCGTGGTATTCAAGTAGTTGGATTAAACGACTCATATTGGGGCAAGCGATACATAGGTGCACGTCGAGTTGCAACATTTGTAACTGAACCAACAGCACCAGTAGTAGAACAGCCAGTAGTAGTTGAGCCACCAGTAGTAGAAGAGCCAGTTGTAACAGTTCCAGAAGTTGTAGCGACAGGTGAAGTAAAAGGGGACGAAATCGATTTATCACGTTATGCGTCTCGTGCAGTAGTAGCTGAAGAAATTGCGAAAGCATTAGGTTTAGATACGACAGCTCGTGAAACAGGATTCATCGACGTACCAGCATCACACCCACAATCAGGTGCCATTGCAGTAATGCATGAATTAGGTATTTTTAGCGGTAACGAAGAAGGACGCTTCAACCCATCTTCACCAATTACACGTTCACAAATTGCCAAAGTACTTGTAAACGCATTTGATTTAAATCAACAAGGTGATTATTTAACATTCCCAGATACAGCCGATCATTGGTCAGCAGGTTCAGTATCAATTTTAGCATCTAACGGTGTAACAAACGGGAAACAAGACGGTACATTCGGTATTAATGATTATTTAGCAAATCGTCAATTAACAACGTTTATGGAACGTTTAAATACTTTACAATAAGCGAATGGCTTCGTAGCATAGCACGCGTCGCTACGTACAGTTTTTCAACTATACATTTGAAGAAGCTTATCTTTTATGCAATTTGTAGAAGGTAAGCTTTTTGTATGGCACATTTCACAGTCTTTAAGTTTCACGCATGCGTCGGACAGAGAAATATATGGCGTATGCTTGAAGTTTAAATAAATGCTTTGCTTAGCAGAGCGAAAAATACATTTTGATACATTGCGTATCAGCTAAATATGAAGGAGGATGTTTCATCTTGTTACAGAAAAAATGGAGCATTGCGCTCTTTGCGTTTGTCATGATGTTAAGTTTTGTGTTTTCAACAACAACGAGCGCAGCAAGTCAGTTTACAGATGTACCGATTGGCGCAGATGGTTACGAGGAAATTAACTACCTAGTTGAATTAGGTGTTATTAAAGGATATAAACAGACAAATGGTACGACGATTTACAAGCCAAACAACGCAGTAACTCGTGCGCAGGCGGCAAAAATGGTAATCGTGGCAACAGGTCGTCAGCCATTAGCTGTGAAGACAGCATCATTCGTGGATGTACATGTGGGAACAGAGCAATCTGGCTACATCGAACGCGCAATGGATTTAGGGTTATTTAACGTGAAAAAAGGTGGCTATTTCTGGCCGAACAAACCGTTAACACGCGATGAGATGAGCTTTGTATTAGCAAAAGCATTCGGATTAAACGTCGATGCGACAAGCGGCTATGCATCAGGCTTCTCAGATATTACATCAGCACACACATATTACAAATACATTAATTCGATTTACTATAACGGTATTACAGCAGGCGATGACAGCAAGTATTTACCGAACAATACCGTAACACGTAAGCACTTTGCATTATTCGTATCTCGTGCAAACAGCGATGCATTCCGTTTAGACTTGCCAATTCAAGGTGTAGACGTAGATAGCAACGACCAAGTAATTGCACAAGTAAAAGTAACATCAGCAGACTTAAATGTACGTCAAAAGCCAACAGCAGTGAGCCCGAACATTATCGGTCGCGTAAAAACAGGTGATATTTTATCTGTATACGGTCAAGAAGGTAACTGGTTAAAGGTTTATTATGAAGGTAAATACGGTTATGTTTCTCAATCGTATGTGAAGTTTTTAAATGCATCAGGTAAAGAAATTGGCAACGCAACAGGTGAGGTTGTAGCAAATGCCGCAACAGTACAAGCGTATAGCCAGCCAGCAACGACTGCTGCAAAAGTAGGCACATTCGCAAAAGGTGCAAAAATTACAGTATACGAAACGTTAGATGGTTGGTACTTAACGAAAGTTGGAAGCTTACCAGCATACGTACAAATCGCTGACACAAACGTCATCGTAGTAGAGCAACAGCCACCAGTTGTAACGAAGCCAGAAGAAACGAAGCCAGTGGATAAAGCACCAGCACCACCAGCAGCGGAAAAGCCAACGATTAATAATGAAGCAGGCATTGTAAAAGGTCGTGTAACAGTAAACGGCTTACATGTACGTAAAACAGCTTCTCCAAGCGCACAATCACTTGGTAAGTTAGGCACAGGCAACATCGTAACAGTGCATGGTATTAGCAACTACTGGGCGCACGTAACGACGCATTCAGGTATTAAAGGGTATGTGCATAAATCATACTTAAAATTACTGAACCAATCAGGTAGCGTTGTAAAAGATCGTATTATCGTACTTGACCCGGGTCACGGCGGTAAAGACCCAGGTGCAATGAGCGGTTCTTATGCAGAAAAAGCGATCGTATTAAAAGTATCAAACTTAGTAAAACAAAAGCTTGAAGCTCAAGGTGCGAAAGTAAAAATGACACGTTCAGGCGACACATATCCAACATTACCAGAGCGTGTAGCATACTCAAAAAACAATTACGCTGAAATTTTCATTAGTATTCACGTAAATGCAGCATCATCAACAGCTGCAAAAGGTGCAGAAACATTCTATTCTGTATCAACAGGTGATATGTATAAAGAAGATATCGATTTAGCGACATTTGTAAATAACCAAATGGTGAAAAATGCAGGAATGCACAACCGTGGCGTGAAAAAATATCCATACTACGTAATTAACAATATGGATATTCCATCGATTTTAGTTGAGCTAGGCTTCATTTCAAATGCAGAAGATCGTGCGAAGCTAGTAAGCAACGAGTACATTGAAATTTACGCACAATCAATTTATAACGGTATTATTCAATACTACAGCAAGCAATAATGATTGACGGCTGTCCGAGAGCAATTTCGGGCAGCCGTTTCTTTATTAGGGGAATGTGTGGGAGCATTTCGTCTGGGAGTGCGTCTTAGTCAATGATGGCTGAATTTCAACGTTTTTTCAGCGTGAGCTTTATAAATACATAGTCTTCTTATATAATGAAAGATGAATGACTTACAGTGGAGAGGGAAAATCGAATGAAAATTAAATATTTTGTCTCGGTGTGGATCATCGGTACACTTGTATTACTAGCAGGCTCTTATGGGCTGGAGAGCTTTCTTCAAACGCGCAGTGAAGAAAAAGTATCTGCGGCAATTGAAGAGGCAACGTTAGACTTACATGTACGTGACGATGTGTATATTCGCTTTGCAGGTGGCTTTGAATTTGAAGAAATCGGTCACGACAAAGAGAAGAAACTAAACGCCACTGATGAGACGTATACGTACCATATGACGCGTGAAACGGATGAAGCGACGCGCGAATTAACAGGGAAAGAATACGAAGATATGGGAAAATTACAAGTTGTGTTACGCACAGTTGATAATGGCGACCAGTTCGTATTTACACGTTTTGAAAATGAATGGGATTGGGGCTTTGAGATTCCATACTATATCGTCTTTAAAAATCAAAGTGAATACGAGTTATTTGCCTATAAAGAGCGTGTAGAGCGCAAGCATGATAACGTATTTGGCATCGACTACACATCGAACGTAAAAGGTGTGTACACAATTGGCGAGGACGATTACGAAATGATTTTATCGCAAAACTTCGTATCGTATGAGCAAAAATGGCGTTACAGCAACGGGAAAGAAAGCGTGCTACGTGAATACGTAAAAGAAAACGCAACAGGCGACGTTGAAATTGGTGCAGGTGAACTTGCATTTGAATTAACGTTAAACACGAACGTAAAGCGCCAAATTAGTGAAAGCTGGTTTATGTTAACGAACGAACAGTTCTTCAACACAAAAGAAGAAATGCAGTCGTACAAAGACTACACAAATCACCATTACGTACGCTCACAAAAATGGTTAACAGCAGAGGGCAACTACTCGAAGCTTCCGTGGGCAATTGAGCCGTACACACAAGTTGGTTACGGACGTAATTTAGTAAATCAACAAGGCACGTATTTCGTTGACCAGTATCCGCTAACGAAGGACCGCTTCTACTACAACATGATTGTAGCGGACACGAACTACTTAATCGACATGAATCCAGAGCAAAACGATTTATGGTACACGGAATATACGAGCACGTGGCTGAAGAAAAACTACGGCATCGTTGCACCGTACACAGATACGCGTCATAACGAAAACATCGCACAGTTTTTAGTGAAAGCTGGCGACATTTTAAACAACGCGGAGCTGAAAAACAAATATACGATTTATGCGGACTTCTTAACGAAGCAAGAAGCAGCAAACAACGTCTTTAAAACGGAAAATGGCTACTACATTTTAGATTACTTCGCACCGGAGCAATCGGCGAAAACGCATGCGTCATTCAACCACATTTTAGCGGAAATGAACTTCTTATTAGAGTCATATGCGCTATCAAAAAATGAGGTGTACTTAAATACAGCGCTTGCGATCAACTCGGCTATTCAAGACACAGGGCGCGAGTGGATCAATCCGAAAACGGGCGACTTCTGGTATCAGTTAAACCCAGGAAACGATGGCACATACACGTTTAAAGATACGGACTATCCGTACTTAACGTTAGAAGATATGCTGTATTCGTTAGAGTTATTTAAAGCGTTACAAGTTGAATACGACGTACAGCTATATACGGATCTTGTAACATCGAAAGTAAACTTCATTAAAAAGAACGAAATCGAAATTACACGTACAGTTGTAGAGGATTTACAAGCACAAGGTTTTGGCGCGTTAATCGACCGCTATAAGCATGTTGTCGATGTAGCAAGCTAAGGTAGCGAATAGGCGAGCAGTGGATGTGATGTAAGTGCACATGACAGCTGCTCGCATTTTTTGTGTTTCTGCCGATGGAGGCAACGATTATACGGCGAAAACGTCACATACAGTGGAACTCGATACAAGTCGTATAAGTAGTTATTTTACGTTTTTGTTACAAAACGTGCGACATGTGATATAGATGTTATACTAGTACTTAAGCCTATTAACGGAGATGTGAACAATGGTAAAAGAATGGGATTTATTGCGTGCAGTTGCGTGTGTGAGCATCGTGTTATTACATACGACGACATGGGTCATTACATTGCAAGCACCTGAAACGACAGACGTATATACATTTTTACGTCTAATTTTATGCTTTGCGACACCGACATTTATTTTATTGTCGATTATTATTTTAGCGAACCGCTATCCAAATCAGCTGCCAAAAAAATTTTGGTCGTCACGTATTTTATATATTTATTTGCCATTCGTCGCGTTCAGTGCGATTGATGCATTTAATCGCATGAGTGTAAAGAAAGGCTTTGGCGAATATTTTTATAATAATATCGTGTTCGGTCGTTTTACAGGCTGGTTTATTTTAGTTATTTTCCAGCTATATATTTTATATTGGCTTGTGACGAAATTTAAATGGTCACGCTGGATTGTGTTTCCGCTATGTATCGTCGCATCGTACGTTCATTTTAATGAGCTAGTATTTTCAGAGGAATTTTATGCGACGTATGCGTTAGAGTTACGTATTACGGCGACGATTTGGCTTATTTATTTTGTGTTCGCGTACTTCGTCGGACGCTACTACAATGCGATTGCGCCGTGGTTATTGAAGGCAAGATATGTGCTATTGTTGCTTGTGGCGTGGTCGATTCAATATTTATACGGTAAATTCGACACGTTAGAACTGCTTGTAGAGTCGCGTACGATTTATTTAGTACCAACAGTAATTACACTGACGCTCGCGATTTTGGCGTGGGGTCAATTAATACCGAAGATGCAACCGGTCGATTTCGTTAGCCGTTATGCATTTGCGATTTATTTGGGGCATTGGCCGGTGATGTTTTATACTGCGCCGATCATTACGCAATATGTGGAGTCGGTGTACATCAGCACGCCGCTTATTTTCATGACAGCGATTTGTGGTAGCGCGCTATTTGCGTTCGGGCTGCAATATGTTCCAGGTGGGCAGTTTGTTGTCGGCAAGGTGAAGAAAAAGCGTAAGCCAGAGCCAGTTGCAGTTGTAGAGCAAGTAGTAGAGGCAAAATGAAAAAAGGGGTATGTGAAAGTCATTTCGACTTTCACATACCCCTTTTTTGTTATTGTGTTGTTTTAATAATGCGTACAGCATCTTTTGAAATGTAGCCAGAAACGACTTTTTCATTCGTATGTTTATCGGCAATAATTTCGTACACGTTGTTTAAGCGGTCGCTTTTAATGATGACCGGGTAATTTTTTTGACGATATTGATATAATGATTTTCCGCCTGATGCAGAGGATAAGACGTTCGTTTTGTCCGAGCGTGTTAAGCCGATCTTGTATGCATTTTTCGCATCTTTCCGTCCGAGTGCGGTGTCGATGCGGTAATAATGCCCCGCAGCTTTTGCACCCCAGTATGGATCAGAGGCGTACTTCATGTTAAAGCCTAAATATTTTGAGCCAAAAACAGCGCCGTTTGCGAACTTACCGGTCGGGTCGATGTAGTTTGGAATCCAATAATCGGTTAATAACGCTTTGACGTTTGCTTCAACAGATTTGAAGTAATCTTTTTGGTCGCCTGTGTCACGCACGTTTAAGCCAAATAAGTTGTTATATTCGAGCGCCTTCGTACTTAAGCCGTTGCCACTTTCGTTAATAGCAAGTGAAATAATCATGAGCGCGTTTACGCCGTAGCGTGCTTCCATGTTTTTTGCAATCGTACCAAGTCCAACGAGCTTACTGCGCTTCGTTGCATTTTTGTACTGTGCGCTACCTGTTTTTTCAAGCCCGCTTAGCATATTTAAAATATAATTGTTTAACTCCTGAGCGGTATAATTTGTTTTTGAGAAAGCAGGTAAAAACTGATAGTAATTGTAGTAATCAAAATAATCGTTTTTGTCGTTTTTGTTTGTGAAAAAGACGCCGTTCCAGCTGTAATACTTCGTGTTCTTTTTCATTTCAGCAGGCGCTTTACCAACGACGTAGCTTGCCGCCGTTTTACCTTCTTTTAAGTTCGATACTAAATGATGAATGAGCTGACCGTTCGCATTCATTGTGTAATGGTCGCGTTCGGTGATTAAACCTGTAGGAATGAGTTCAATTTTGTCGTTTAAGTCGATGGTGCCGACTTGATTCGCAAAGCTGACGGTAACTTTTTTGCCATCGCTGCTGACGTATTCCATTTGTGAGTTCGTTGCAGCACCGATGCGGTCACGATTACTGTTTAGCGTCATTTCGACGTATTGATTTGCGAATACAATGCCTGACTTCATATGTACAACGCGTCCTGTCTCCTTTTCCATCACGAATTGCTCGTTCGTTTGTACAGCCTTCATCGCCTCAGCCAACGTAGCATACGATGTCTGACTAACAATCGTCTGGTTTTTCGTTGTTGGCACGATGTACTTATGATGTGCTTCCGGTACAGGTGATGGTGTCTGTACGGGAGGCTTAGCAGGAGTTGTTGGCAGCGTTGGATTAGGTGTTTGTAAAAGCGGTGGATTAGGTGTAACCGGTTTTGCAGCCTCAACTGCATTCATTAAACGATATACAAATGTTGCAGCTTGTCCGACCGTTGCATTGTTTAATGGCTTGAAATAGATGCCATCTGCTTGTGTATCCCCTTTAATGATACCAAGTGACACACCAATTGCGACGGCATCACGGTGCGCAATCGCAATTTCTTGCGTATCGGCGAATGAAAGCGTCGTCGGAATTTTACTCGTGTCGTATTGTAAGTAGTTTAGCGAACGTACAATCATTCGCGCCATGTGCTGACGTGAAATCGAGTCGTTAGGTCGGAATGTTTGATCCTCATAGCCAGTAACGATGCCCGCGTTTGCGACACGGCGAATGGCGACGTCTTGTCTTGTCGAACCTACCACGTCTTTAAACGGATTAATGGTCGTTTCAGGTAGGTCAAGCGCAGCAGAAAGAAACGATGCGAATTGTCCACGTGTTACGATTGCGTTTGGGTAGTATTGATTATTTGTATCAGGTAAAATCGCACCTTTTTTAATTAAGTAACGCATGCCTTGTTCATGTGTCGTTCCAGTTAATGAATCTGCATAAGTCGTTAATGAAGACGACATAAGTAGCAAAATCATAGAAAGGATGGTGAATATTTTCTTCAAATGTGAATCCCTCCTCATTATTAACATCCTATCAAAAGTTGTGAAAAAAAAGTAGCGTGGAACGTCAAATAATTAAGGAATATTTTTGACTAATATACTATTACACAAACATAATGCGATGAAACAGAAATCATACTTCTGCTCAATAGTATTTCGAACGGAACTTTGTTATGCTTAAATGCAAGCAAAACTGGACAGAAGGTAGGTGCGCTCAATTCGAGCAAGCGTATGAAAAAAAGACGAACATGGTCACTGATTGCTGCAATTGCCGCAGTCATCACATTTTCACCTGTAACGAAAACCGAGGCATCGAAGCAAACCGTTACATCATATCCTGTATCGCCAGGTGTGACGTATGAGCAATATAAATATAACGCTTCATACGGAACGAACGTCGTGAATCACTTAACAATCAATTTACGAAATGAATATACAAAAGTAAGGCTCGGACTTGCAGGCACGACGAACGGACGCATGACGACGACTGCGATGGCAAACTCGCATTCGAAGGAAGGGCATCGCGTTGTCGGCGCAATTAACGCAGGGTTTTTTGATATGTCAGTAGGAAATCCGCTATTACTACTAGCAGAGAAAAATGAAATTATTAACGGTGGTCGCATTTCTGTAGGTGGCGATGAATATGTGAATAAGCCGTTTGCATTCGGTGTGAAAGCGGATGGCACGCCGGCAATTGAATTGTTTGATTTTAACGTCAACATGAACTATAAAGGAAAAATATATGAGCTTTCGGGCTTAAATCGCAAGCGCTATAACGACGAGGCCATTGTGTTTACGCCGCAATATTACTTAGGCAACACAGGGCAAAATAGCTACGGTGTCGAAATTGTTGTCGATACAGGCAAGCGCATTACAGAAAACACATTCGGCCAAACGTTAACAGGGAAAATTACACATGTTTTTCCATACTCTGAAAAATGGCCAGCAAATATTCCAGACACAGGCTTCGTCTTATCGGTACACGGAACACCGTGGCGCGCGATGATGGAAGGTATGAAAGTCGGCGAAGAAATAACAGTTGATTTTAATATTAACCAAGGATGGAATAATGCCGAATTTATGATTGCGACAGGACCACTGCTTGTACAGGACGGTCGCGTGAATTTACAAATGAGTGCAACAAGCTCCCGCGCACGCGAAGTCGCACCGCGCACAGTTGTCGGCGTGGATGAAGATACGAAGCAAGTGCATTACATTACAGTAGATGGTCGCCAAAGCACATCAAAAGGGATGAACATGTCACAGCTTGCGAACTACTTAGTCGATATTGGTGTTGATACAGCGATTAATTTAGACGGTGGTGGCTCGACGACGATGGGAATACGTAAGCCAGGCTCTAATGACGTCATCCTTATTAATAAGCCATCAGACGGGTCTCAGCGCCGCGTTTCGACGATTTTAGAGGCAATTAGTACAGCGCCTACTGGAAAGCCTGTACAAGCGGAAGTAACGCGCTCACGTGTCGGTACGTTTTTAGTTGGGGCTAGTGCGTCGGTGACAAGTGTTTCAAACATGACGGATGCGCATTACAATGCAATTACACCATTTAAAAGTAAGCTCGTTCTTTCTTCAGAGCGTGGCACAATTAAAAGCGAAGGCTTAACGTACTCGATGACCGAAGTAGGCACAGATCGACTGCAAATCGCACATGAGGACGATATGATTCAAACATACCCGATTACGACAGTTGCCAGTCCGAACGAGCTATATTTAAAGGCAACATCAACCGTCGTATCACCCGGTGAAACGATTCAGTTTAGCATTAATGCGCTTGCAGCAAATAAAGAGCCGCTTCTGTATGACAAGTATCAGCTTGAATATAAAGTAGAAGGCGACATCGGCACAATTGATGATAACGGACGCTTCATCGCAGGGAAAAACCCAGGCACGGCAAAAGTCATCGCAACGCTCGGTGGTAAATCAGCTGGTGTGAGCGTGACGGTGCAGGCACAGCCGAAGCCAACGAACTTTAAAGATATTGTATCGACATACCCGTACGTGAAGGAAATCGAATATTTAGCGGATAAAAAATATTTCACAGGCTATACAGACGGCACATTCCGCCCTGACCAAAAGCTATCACGAGCGCACGCGGCCGTCATTATTAGCCGTATTTTACAGCTCGATACGAACAACGTGAAAAACCCGAACTTCTCAGACGTACCGACGACATACACCTATTATAAAGAAATTGCCGCGGTGCAAAACTTAGGCATTGTCGACGGTTCAAACGGCAAGTTCAATCCATCTGGTGAGCTAACACGCGCGCATATGGCAAAAATGTTAACGCTCGCCTTTGATTTACAAGGCAATGCGAATAAAGCATTCAAAGACGTAGCGACAGATCATTGGGTGCATGAATATGTGCAAGCACTCGCTGCAAACGAAGTGACGACAGGCTATGAGGACGGCTCTTATAAACCGAACGTTGCCATCTCTCGCGCACACTTTGCGGTTTTCCTATACCGTACGTTGAATAAATAGCATAAAAATGAATGAACAAGTGCAGTTCTCCGAGGATGATGTGGAGAGCTGTACTTTTTTCTTTGTAAAAGTATTCAATGAGAGGCGAAGTAATGTATGTTGAAGGAAGCGAAGTTGTAACACCCGACCATCAATTGCGTTAAAGCAACTTCACCTTTTTCCTCTAAACATAAAGCAACATTTCTCTAACAGCACGCGTCATGGTAAAATAGCAAAGAAAGATGCAAAGCGGCAATAGAAAAAAGCGTTTGCATTAATTTTTTTAAAAGGATGTTATTCAATGAAAATCGGAATTGTGGGGAATTACGGTAACGACAATAATGGCGACGAAGCTATTCTTTACAGTCTGATCCAGCAAGTAAAGGAACAATTCTCCGTACAAAATGAAGATATTACTGTGTTCAGTAATAACACGCAACAAACGTCCGAACGATATGGTGTGAAAAGCTATCCGCTGTATTATAAGCGTGGCAATTTATATAAAACGTTTTTTTATACGTATAAATCAAACAAACGTTATATGGATGGCTTTGACTTACTCATTATCGGTGGTGGCGGTATTTTAATGGATTTTTATCGTCGTGAAGCACATTTGTATGGAACGTATGCGCTAATGGCGAAGCATTCAGGCGTACCGTATGTGCTGTATGGCTGTGGAGTAGGGCCGCTTGATACGGTAACAGGCAAGGTAATGATTCGCTACATGTGTAAATATGCGGTGAACGTTTCTGTGCGCGACCCTGAATCAAAGGAACTCCTGCGTACAATCGGTGTTACGCGTGACGTCGAAGTCATTGGCGACCCGGCGTTTACGATGTTACAAGAGCGTGACAATCACCCTGAGAAGCCGCAGCGCGTTGGTATTTCAGCCGTGCCTGTGTACAACGCGAATTATTGGCCGTCTGGTGATGTGGAGAAATATGATCGCTACGTAAAAAGCATGGCGGAAAACTTAGATGTGCTCATTAACACACACAACATTGATATTACGTTTTTTGCGACGAAGTATCCGCAAGACGTCACGGTAACGAAGGACATTCGCAACAAAATGACACGCGCAGATAAGGTGGACATTATTGACCGTAATTTAGTACCAGAGGATTTATTGCAAGTAACGAGTGATATGGACGTAGTGATTGGAACGCGTCTACATTCACTTATTTTAGCGACGAATGCACAAACACCAATCATCGCTTTGTCGTATCACAAAAAAGTAACGGATTTTATGCGCTCGATTGACTCAAGTGATTTATGTATCGAAATAAACGATTTACAAAAAAGTACGCAATTAGTTGCAGATGCATATGGCGAATTAATCGCGGATTGGTCGGCAAGTGTTGCACGTACAAAACGTATTTCTACAAATACACATGCAGAAGCGATGAGAGGAAAACAATTATTGGCAAAGGCAGTGAAGGGAAAATGAAAAAAGTATTAGTGATTAGCAATATGTATCCTTCTGCTTCACATCCTTCGTACGGGATCTTTGTCAAAAATCAAGTCGAGGCGCTGAAGCGAGCAGGAATACATGTGGACATTGCAGTAAATGATAATCCAGCAGTTGGTAAGAAAAACGTCATCACGAAATATGCAAAATGGGCGATGCGTGCAATGCAGCTCGGGCGAAAAGGGAAGAAAGCATACGATGTGACACATGCGCATTACGTATTTCCATCGGGGATGCTGTCGCTTGCACTAAAAAAATTGTTTCGCATTCCGTATATCGTCACAGCTCACGGTGGCGACATTGAGCGCATGGCAAAGAAAAGCCCGCGCATTCGTAACTGGACAGCGCAAATTTTAACAGAAGCCGATCACGTTATTGCGGTAGGACCAGTGCTTGCAGAGCAAATTGAGCAAGATTTTGGCATCGCGAAGGAAAACATTTCGGTGTTAAGCATGGGCGTCAATCGCAACGTCTTTACAGAAGGTGATAAGCAAGCTGTACGCAAGCAGCTACGCATTTTAGACAATAAATTCGTCTTTTTATTCGTCGGCAACGTCATTCAACAAAAAGGTGTCGAGGAGCTAGTGGCCGCATATAAACACGTCAAAAAGCAGACGACGAAAGACATTGAGCTTGTTGTTGTCGGCTCGCGTCGTGATACGAGCTTTATTGCAAGCATTCAATCGCAAGTGGATGCGACGGTGCGCTTTGAGGATCCTGTGCAGCAAACGCAGCTTGTGAAATGGTTCCAAGCAGCAGATGTGTTCGTGCTACCGTCGCATTTAGAAGGTTTTGGCTTAGTGGCACTTGAAGCACTTGCATCAGGCACACCCGTAATCGCATCAAATGTCGGTGGGCTTGTGTCGTTACTTGGTGACGGGGCAGGGAAACTTGTACCAGCGAAAAATAGCGAGGCATTAAGTGAAGAAATGTTACGCGCGTTAAATACTCCGCGCGATCAATATGTCAATGAGGAAGCGGTACAAGCCGCGCTTACATTGCATGATGAGGTGACGATTACACAGCAGATAATCGACCTGTATGACGCTGCGAGTAAAGGTGGCGAGCAACGTTGAACAAGTTCATAAAAATTGTTGGTGCGGTTGCTGTCATTAATATCGTTGCGCGTTTATTTGGGTTTTTCCGTGAAATGGTCATCGGGTATCAGTACGGTTCATCTCACGTAGCTGATAGTATTTTTACGGCGTATTTATTGCCGAACTTTTTGTATTTAGTCGTCGGTGGTGCATTTACGACGGCGGTCATTTCGATTTATAACCGCAAAACGACCGACCAAGCGCAGTTCGTGAAGCAGTCATTTACGATTGTTGTCGTGTCGCTTACGGTGATGACGGTCGCCATTATGGCGTTTACCGAGCCACTTATGCACTTATTTAACATCGACGAAAAGGACCTGAAGCATTTGACTTAGCGGTAAATTTATTTTACTGGATGATGCCATCGTCGATTTTACTTGCGCTTGCGTCATGGTATAGCGGCATGTTAAATATTCACGATAAGTTCCATTTATCGAGCTTTGCGATTTTACTTTATAACATTTTATTTTTAATTATCGCAGTTGGCTTATCGTTTGCTATTGGGCCGGTCGCATATGGTATTTCGGCGTTATTAAGTGCGCTTGTGATGGTGTACTACGTCGCAAAAGGCTACCGCAAGCTGGATAGTTTCCCAGTTGGCTTATCGTTTAAGCGCAATCAGTCAACGAAAGATTTATGGATTATGGTATGGCCGATTATGATCGGTGGGGCATCGATTCAAATTTATGCGATGCTACAGCGTTTCTTCGCAGGGCCGCTTGGTGAAGGTGCGATTTCAGCAGTGAACTACGCATCGAAGCTGACGCAGTTCCCACAAGCGATTTTAATTACAGCCGTTACAACGGTCATTTATCCGATTTTAAGTAAGAAGGAAGCAGAGGACGATTTTGAGTCGATTAAAATGCTGTACTCAAAAGGGATGTATTACTTAACGTTACTGCTCATTCCTGTGTCGATTTTTGCGTATTTTTATGCGACAAATTTAGTGCAAGTCATTTTCGAATACGGTAAGTTCGATGTATACTCAACGTCGATTACAGTGCCTGTGTTTGAAGTGTTCGTGCTATCGATTTTATTTTTGGCGGTCAACACATACATTACGCGCTTTTATTATGCAAAGGGCGATTCGACAGCGCCAGTCGTATTTAGTATTTTAAACGTCTTCATCATTAACATCGGCATTATGTATGCATTCACAGATGATTACGGTGCAACGGCAATCGCTTGGGCAACGTTAATTAGCTCGGTGACAAATACAATTATGCTTGTGGCATATGGTGCACGTAAATACGGCTTCACGCTCGTTGCAGATGAAATGAAAAAGCAATGGCTCCGTCCGTGGATTCCGTTCATCATCATCGGTGTCGTGACGTATGTATGCAGCGAATATTTAGTGTTTGATTACAAGTGGGCAACGTTTATCGTAGGCTTAACGATTTTCACAGTGACGTCTATTGTATCGTTGCACATGTTTGGTATTAAAGAAGTAAGTGGCAGCTTGCAGCGTTTACGTAAACGTTTCTCACGCTCGTCACATCATTAAAACAGGGAGGTGAGCGGCATTGTGCCAAGCTCACCTTTTTTGTTAGGAAAATACTGTGAGTGAATGGAAATTGTATATACATTCGTAAAATGAGCATTAAGTTGTAGGAATTTCGATTTTCTACTATGTTTATGTGGTTAATGTTTCAAAAATATAATCTTTCTTGTATAATCAAAAGTATTGTTTCGGAGAGTGTGAGCCCGAAAAGAAGATATAGAAAGATAAAAGGTGAGAACATGGCAAGAGGTAGAAAAGTTAATTCAAACGGCGAGCGTAGCAAGCAACTATTATTAGAGAAGGCGATTGAGTTATTCGCAGCAAACGGTTATCACCAAACAAAAATTAGTGATATTGTAAAAGCCGCAAGTTTAACTCAACCAACATTTTATCTATATTTCGAAAGCAAAGATTCTTTATTCAATAGTTTAAATGCAGAGTTCAATGAAAAATTAATGACGATCTTTGATGCAGAAGTAGAAGGAAACGTATCACTGAGCGATTTACAAAAAAAGTTAGAAAATGTCTTCACGTTTTTTGCACAAAATCCATTATTAACGAAAGTCGGTTTCTTTGAGGCGATGGATGCAAGCGTTGTAAAAGCAGAGCTAGCACAGCAGTTACAAAGCAGCATTATCGGCGTACAAGGAATCGAACATTCAAAAATCGTAGCAGAAGCTTTAGTTGGCGCAGTTGAACGCTTAACATTGACATGCTTATTAACTGGGGAATTTACACCAAAGGAAGTAACCGAGACACTCATGTCAATTTACTTCTCAGCAGCACAGCAAATGGCTTAATACATACGAAAAGAGCAAATACTTGTTCTTCACTATAAAGCAAAGAAGGTATCCGTCAACTTGGCGGATACCTTCTTTAGGTGCGTTTATTTTTCAATAATGATTTTTTGAATTTTGCCTTTTTGTGTAGCAGTGGGCTTCGTAATGAGCGCATATGTGTGACCTGCTTGTAGTTGCTCCGTTAGCGTCAGTCGCGCATAGCTTTTGCCTGACTTATGGGCACTAAATGGAATTGCTTCGTTCGTACCGAGCTTCACAAATACATAACGGTCCTGCATATTAATGGTCATCTGTTTATGCATAATGTGGAGCGTCGAGCTTTTTGCATCTTTCGTCACAGCGGGCTGCACGTCGTATTGTCCTGTTTCAAGCAATGCGTCAAAATGCGCATCCTGAAGCGGCTGTTTTGAGGTAATATGTGGTGTTACACCGATGCCATTAATCGGTTCCTTGCTGGGTCCAGTAAATTTCGCAATCGTCAGCTTTAAATGGCTGCCATCTGTGAAATCATAAAACTGCTGCATTGAGCCTTTGCCGTACGTTTTCGCACCATATAAAATAGCTGAGTTTTGATCCTTTAGTGCAGCAGCAGTCATCTCAGACGCACTTGCACTATATTCGTCGATTAATAGGCGCGTATTTTGCGGGAATTTATTGAGCGTCCCGACTGCGGTATGCGTTGATTCGTGGAAACGATTTGACAACACATACGCTGTTTTGGCATTTGGGAACATACCGATAATACGCTCGGCCACATTGACGTAGCCACCACCGTTACCGCGCAAGTCGACGATAAATGATTTTGCCCCTTGTTTACGTAAATCGGTTAACGCTTGGCGCATCAGCGAATCGGCATTGTCGCTAAATGTGTACAGTGCGATGTAGCCGATATTGCCGTGGAGCATCGCCATTTCAGAATGTGGTGATGAAAATGCTTGGCGTTTTAATGTAATCGTTGTAATTTGGTCATCGGGCGTTAAAATCGTTAGCGTCACAAACGAACCAGCTGTACCTTGTAATAAACTCGCCGCCTCATCGATAGACTGGTTCGCTAAGTCCGTGCCGTTTGCTTGTAAAATGACCGTTCCCGGAACTAAGCCCGCGACATCAGCAGGGCCGTCGTGAATGACCTCTGTAATGAGTACCCCTTTACTATGCTTTGTTAAATAAATGCCGATGCCGACCGTTTCTAAATCAACTGCTTGCACGTATTGTTGGTATTCTTGTTTTGTGAAATATTCCGAATACGGGTCAAGCGTTTCAATCATGCCTTCAATCGATGTAGCTTCATAAAATGCAGGCGACAGCTTATCCACGTAATTCTTCTCAATAATTAAACGTACTTCTTCAACGGATGCGGCACTTGCTGGCACCGTGCTGAGCAGTAAACAGCCAGCTAGAAATGCACTCCATAATTTTTTCATCGCAAAAGCTCCTTCTATAATAAATGAACTAACTTCTCATCATGACCATAAAAAAGAGTGCCCATAAAGGACACTCTCATTATAGCATTATTTTTTTGTAAAATTCGAAACAATGTACCCGATAATTGCACCGACAATGGCAGGGATTAACCAACCTAACCCTTGACCTTGCAGTGGTAATAAGTCTAATGCGTTTTGGTATGCTTCTACGTTCACACCTGCTGCTACTAAACCGTCGTTAATGCTGACAACGAGCGTGAATAGTAATGCACCGATGTACACTGCTGGGCGACCGCCGAACATGTTATGTGCTAATGATAGGAAGATTAACACCATTGCTAACGGATATAAAAGCATTAACACTGGTAGCGTGATGGCTAATAACGTTTTTAAGCCGAAGTTCGCTACGATACCACTAAATAATGAGAACACGATTAAGTACGTTTTGTACGAAATTTTCGGATACACTTTATTGAAGAACTGTGCGTTCGCTGTTGCTAAACCGATTGATGTCGTTAAGCAAGCAAGTAAAATAATCGCTGCTAAAATCGCTTGCCCTGCACCGCCGTAAAGCTCTTGTGCTACTGCTGCGATAATGGCACTACCTGTGTTTGCTCCTTCAAAGAAGCCGATTGAATCTGTGCTTGTTGCGCCAAGGAAGCCAAGTGAAATATATACAAATGCTAAGCCTGCTGCTGCGATAATACCTGAGTAGATCGTAGAGGCAACAATTTTCTTTGGCTCTGTAATGCCACGCGCTTTTAACGCTTGAATGACTACTAAACCGAATACTAAACCAGCAAGCATATCCATTGTGAAGTAACCTTGAACGAAGCCTTCTGTAAATGGATTTTCGATGTAGTTACCGCTTGCTTCACCTAAGCCGCCCATTGGTGAAATGATTGCTTTTGCTGTTAAGACAACGATTACGATTAATAATAATGGCGTTAATACTTTACCAACGATGTCAACAATTTTTGTTGGGTTCATCGCGATGAATAATGTTAAAGCAAAGAACACGATTGTCATAATAATTAACGGCCAGCGTGAGTCAGCCATTGATTCTGATAAATACGGCACGACGGCAATTTCGTATGAAACCGTTGCTGTACGTGGCCAAGCGAATAACGGTCCGATTGATAAGTACACGATTGACGTGAAGATTAAACCGAATGTTGGGTTAATGCGCTGTGAAATGAATAGTAAGTCGCCGCCTGATTTTGCGATGGCAACGATGGCAAGTAGCGGTAAGCCGACACCTGTCGTTAAGAAACCAGCTAATGCCCAAAAGATTTCTTCACCAGATTTTTGTCCAAGTTCTGGTGGGAAGATAATGTTCCCTGCACCGAGGAATAACGCAAATAGCATTAGCCCGATTGCAAGATTATCTTGCATAAATTTTTTCATGATCAAACTCCTCCAAATAATAAAAGTGTCAATTTTCAAACAATTTAGTGCGTGAAAGTTAACGCTTCATGTTGTATGTCAATTATGCGAAAACTGAAATAAAATTAAGACAAGCTATAAGATATTATATTTTCAGATAAAAAGCAATGATAAACTTCTGAAATAGTTTAATGTACCTAAGTTAACGGTTTCATATAATAGTTTTTGCACCGTGAGCTATTATAGCATGCAATAAAAAGAATTGTCAGAAAAATAAAATATGTGTGAAGAAATCAGTAATAGTGAGCAATAACGTGTGTAACATAGAACGGATTTATCAGTAATTTATTTGAGGAGCGGTGACACGTTTTTTATTATGCGTTTATGTAAATATTTGATACCACTTCTTAAAGATGAACGACAAAAAAAGCTGCCTGAAAAAATCAGACAGCTTCATAATCATCTATTATTTTTGTGGTACGCGTGCAGCCCAACGAGTGAAATCAGCGTCTGCTAAATTCGTCGTTAAGTCAGCAGGGTATACGAACGTCCACGGCTTCGATGTGTTCGCCTTTACAACGATGACTGGGTCTAGCTTGAACGTCCCTGTTGCAACGACTGTATCGTTAGCGTCTACTACTTCAAGTGGCAGCTGCTCTAAGTTAATGTCGCGGTCGTTCCCGTTACGAATTAGAAGCGTAATCGCTAAGCTACCGTTGTCCATTTTGACGTGTTGAATGCCTGTGAAGTTTACTTCTTTGTCGCGCAGCTTCGGCAATTCTTTAACGATTTTACGAAGCTCTTCTTTTTGGTCGTTGTTTAATTGCTTTTCCCACTGTGCATCAAGGTCTAATTGGTGACCGCGCAGTGATACTAAGTTGAACGCGATTTTCCAGCCCTCACCTGGGATTTCATCTGTTAATAATGAATCTTTATGGAATGTGAACACCCATGGACGTGCACTTTCAGCTGGAATTGTGCCAAGCTGCGTGAAGTCAAAGCTTTGTTTTGCAAGCACAGTGCCGTCTTCAGCTGTTACGAATAAATCAATATCCTTTAGCTCGATTGGCTGATTTAATGATGAGCGGAAAAATGCTTTCACGTTCCAAGCACCTGTTGCGGTATCTTCTTCGATGTTAATCGCGGCAAGTGACAATTGATTTGGCTTTAACGGCTCTAAATCGTTTGCTAAAAAGTTAAAAACGTATTGCTGCTCTTGTGGGACGTTCCAATCTGGATGGAATGATAATTTCGTATGAATTTCTTGCTTTTGTGTTGAAATTTGTCCTTTTTTGCCACCTAAAACGGCTTTTGAATCGACCGTGCTATCTTTACCTACTTTATCTGATTTTCTAAAAAATGAAAATAAACCCATTATTGTTGTTCCTCCTGACGCTCTTTCAGCATTTTCGCAAAGTTAATAACTTCCTTCACGACTGAACGGCGTAATTCTTGATAGTTGCGACCGAATAATTCTAAACCTTCACGCTGATAAATGCGCATCGGGTCTTCTTGCTGGTAATGGCGTAAACCAATACCTTCTTTTAAATGTGCCATTGACTCTAAATGCTTCACCCACATCGCATCTAAACGCATCAGCATGACTTGTGGAATGAGCGCCGCAATTTGCTCATTTTCGTTGTACGTCGCAAGCAAGTCCTTTAATTCATCGATCACAGGCTTTACTTGCTCAAATAGCGTATCTGTTTTTTGCGCTTGGCGGTCGATTGTAATTGGCGTTAATGTTAACGAATTAATTGTACGCTCCATTGCATCGAAGTTCCAGTCCATTGGCATTGCGTCGTCTGGTGCATGCTCGCGAATCGCAAAGTCCACCGTTTCATCAAGCATTTTTAGCAGCTGCTCCATCGTTGCCTCGCCGCCGATAATTTTGTTACGCAGCCCGTAAATAACGCCGCGTTGGTCATTGATAACGTCATCTAGCTTTAAGTTGTACTCGCGCATACCTTGCTGAGAGCCTTCTACGATGCGCTGTGTGCGACTAACAAGTTCATGGACGTCTTTGTTTGTAATAATACCTTCTGCGTTTTTCGTCATTTTCTTTTTGAACTTTTCCACATCGTCTTTTGCGAAGCGGCGGAACATGTCGTCCTCAAGCGATAACACGAATAAGCTTTCACCAGGATCGCCTTGACGACCAGAGCGTCCGCGCAGCTGATTGTCGACGCGACGGCTTTCGTGCTTTTCTGTACCGATGACGAATAAGCCACCAAGCTCGCGCACACCGTCACCCGGCACGATGTCTGTACCACGGCCTGCCATGTTCGTTGCAACTGTAATGCGTCCTTTTTGCCCAGCATCAGAAATCAGTTCGACTTCTTGCTCAACCGTTTTCGCGTTTAATAGTTGGAACGATAGGCCGACATCTTTTAGTGATTTTGCGACGGCCTCTGATTGTAAAATCGACGTTGTGCCGACTAATACAGGCTGTCCTTTTTCGTGGCGCTCTTTTACAAGCTGTGCAACGTAGTTATATTTTTCTTGCTTATGCTCGAAAATAATATCTTGCTGGTCGATGCGTAGGCGAGGGCGGTTCGTTGGCGTTTGCACAACTGACATGCCGTACACCTCTTGAATTTCCTTCTCCTGCGTTTTACCCGTACCCGTCATCCCACAAAGCGCTGGGTACATACGGAAGTAGTTTTGAATCGTTACTTGTGCCTGCGCTTTATTTTCTTCGGTAATCGTTACGCCTTCTTTTGCTTCGATTGCTTGGTGAAGCCCATCAGATAACGAACGACCTTCCATGATGCGCCCAGTGAACATATCAACGAGCTGAATTTTGTCATCTTTTACGATGTAATCGACGTCGCACTCAAACATAACGTGGGCACGTACCGCTTGGATTACATAATGGTACAGCGTTTGATGGTCTAAATCGTATAAGTTGTCGATGCCAAATGCACGCTCCACTTTTTCGATTCCTTTATCCGTTAACGCAGTCGCCTTCGTTTCATCGTCAAATTCGTAATCTTCTTCAATGACGAAGCGCTTTGCAAGCATTGCCGCAATTTGGTGAAGCTCCTCGTTTGCCGACATTTTACCAGCGACGATTAACGGTGTTTTCGCCTCGTCGATTAATACCGAGTCCACTTCATCAATAATGGCAAAGTGATATGGACGTTGCACGCGGTCTGCGATGCTATGTACCATGTTGTCGCGTAAGTAGTCAAAGCCAAACTCTGTACCGACACCGTACGTAATATCTGCTTTGTACGCGCGTTTTTTCGCATCTGGCTCCATCATCGGCACGTTTAAGCCAACTGTTAAGCCAAGGAAGCGGTGAATTTGTCCGATTTGGTCGTAGTCACGTTTTGCTAAGTAGTCATTGACTGTAATAACGTGGACACCTTTTCCTTCTAACGCTCGCACGTAAGATGGTAGTGATGCAACGAGTGTTTTCCCTTCACCTGTTGGCATTTCAGCAATATTGCCTTCCGTTAATACAAGCCCACCGATTAACTGTACGTCGAAATGGCGCATGTTTAAAACGCGCTTCGATGCTTCACGCACAACGGCAAAAGCGTCTGGCACGATCGATTGTACGCTCGCGCTGTTTTCAAGCTGTTCCTTAAACGTCGCGGTCATATCCTTTAACTCATCGTCGGACATCGCAGCGTATTTTGCTTCGAGCCCGTTAATTTGGTTTACGATTTTATAGTAACCTTTTAATTCGCGTTTACTTGTTTGTTCTTTATTACGTTTGAAAAATGAGAACATTGTCTTTATTCGCTCCTTCTGCTAAGCCTAAAACTATGCTAGGCATCTTCTAATTTTAACAAATAAATGAAGCACTGACTACAAAACATATGGTGACAACGTGAGGAGAGGTTGCTTTTCGCTACCGGGGCAGGCTGTTTGCGGTTGCGATATTGTACTTTCCTTGCCCACGACTACCTCACGCATTTCCTAAGCTGCGATTGTACTAGAAGCATCGTCTTTTCATTGTAGCTGCAAGCGCGGTCGGATGTTTCATACCTTCCTATAAACATACCCAGCGACAAAAATTTCAAGCGATTTGCAACTTGTGAGAGAATTTTTCGTTCTCATTAGGTAAACAGTGTTTTTTAAATTATTTCATGGTATACTACGGTAGGATTACTGTGGATAGAATTTAAAAAAATTGAGGAGGTCTGACGTGATTTACGTGTCTCTCGTCGTGGCTTTTGTCGCGTCCATTTTATTAACTCCGCTTGTGAAAAAATTAGCATTCAAAATAGGAGCGGTAGATGCACCAAATCATCGAAAAGTGCATGCGCGTATTATGCCACGTTTAGGTGGACTTGCCATCTATTTCGCATTTTTAATTGGATATATCTTTTTAAAGGTAACAACAGGGTTTCAAACAGAATATGGAACAGCCATTTTAATTGCTGCGACAATTATCGTCATTACAGGTGTGATTGATGATATGCGTGAAATTTCTGCAAAGGCAAAAATGCTTGGCCAATTTGCAGCTGCGCTTATTGTCGTGTTCGTTGGTGGCATTCAAATAGAAGTAATTAACTTACCATTCGGCGGTACAATCGACTTCGGTTTACTTGGTATTCCGTTGACGATTTTATGGATTGTCGGTATTACGAACGCCATTAACTTAATCGACGGCTTAGACGGTTTAGCAGCAGGTGTATCAACGATCGCGTGCATTACGCTTGCGGTGATGGCAATGATTATGGGGAACGGCTTCGTTATCGCAATGGCAGCGATTTTAGCAGCTGCATCACTTGGTTTTTTAGTGTTCAACTTCCACCCAGCGAAAATTTTCATGGGGGATACAGGGGCATTGTTCCTTGGCTTTATGATTTCGGTTATTGCGTTATTAGGTTTCAAAAACGTAACAATCATTTCATTCATCATTCCAATCATTATGCTTGGTGTACCGATTTCGGATACGTTTTTTGCGATCGTGCGTCGTTTACGTACAGGGAAGAAATGGTCAGATCCAGATAAATCACATTTACACCATTGCTTATTAAATCAAGGCTTCACACATCGCCAAACGGTATTAATTATTTATGGCATTGCGGCGATGTTCGGTTTAGCAGCAATTATCTTCTCAATGGCAAAAGTATGGGGTGCGATTATTTTAATTGCGGTCATTTTACTAGCGATTGAGCTACTCGTGGAAGTCATTGGGCTTGCGGGGAAAAATTATCGTCCGTTACTAAATTTCATGAAAACATTTAAATAAAAAACAAGCAGCCTCGTATGTTCGATGGCTGCTTGTTTTTTTAATAGGATTCCGAGTATTGTGGCTCGTCGTAATCAAAATGGAATTCGCTCTCAGGTGATGCGTAAATGTTTGGCAATAAGCCTAAGTGGCGTTGTAATTGCTCACGGTTTTCCTCTAATGACTCTTCATCTAGCTTGTAGTAATAAACACCTGTTGATTGGTCGTTGCGTCCTTCTAAGTTCAACGTATCAATGTTTGATGTGCCGTCTGATAAGTACGCAATGAGTGATTTCATTTCGCTAAATTGCATGTTCGTGCGCATGTTGTCGCCAAGTGCGCTAATGACATCTGTATATTTCGTCACCGATGATACCGATGTTCCTTTTTGGATAATTGCTTTTAATACTTGTTGCTGACGTTTACCGCGCTCTAAATCGCTGTCAGCTTTACGTGTACGTACAAGTGCTAACGCTTCTGGTCCTGATAACAGATGACGTCCTTCTTTTAATTGAATGGCGTTGTTGTCAAACTCATCTTTTTCTAAAATGTCGTACGGTACTTCGGCTACAACACCGCCTAATGCATCGACAACATCAATGAACGCGTTAAAGTTCATCTTCACGTAATAATCGACCGGGATGTCAAATAACTCCTCTACGGCCTCAATCGTTGCTTTTGTGCCACCGAATGCGTGGGCATGTGTAATTTTATCCTTATACTTCACATGTGGGATGTATGTATAAGAGTCACGCGGAATGCTTAACATTTTAATCGACTTGTCTTCGTTGTTTAACGTCGCTAAAATGAGTGCATCCGAGCGTGAATTGCTCTCGCCTTGTGAACGCTGCATGCTGTCATCCACACCGATAAATAAAATCGAAATGCTATCTTCTAATGGTTCTACTTCTTCTACACGTAATTCAGATTGTACACGGTCATCAATTTCTTCAAATGCGCCCTCAGCTGCTGTTTCGGCTTGTTTCGATAAAAACACACCGTATGCAGTTACAGAGAGTAGCAGCGAGGCAACAAGAAGGGCACATACTTTTAATGTCAGCCCGAGCTTGGAGCTTTTTTTATTCTCTTTCCTCATATGCTTTATTATCTGCTTCTAAAATAGTGCTTACCTTTAACGTGCAAGCATGTCGTTCGTTTTAGGAGCAGTTTTCACCTCTCTTTCGATTATTGTTCGTAATGGCAACGGGGCTTCTCAAGCTGCGGCATTACTAGGTCTTTATGGAAGTTACGAATCGTATGATTGAATGATTTGCGTCACGCTTTTATGTTTTCGCTAATGTAGAGCCCCCTCTTACGTCGAATCATTACATATTGAATCTATTCGGTATTATACTACGCAAGAAAAATGCCGTAAATGTCAAATCATTTTATTGACGAGGAAACTCTAAAAATTGTTCCATATGTATGTCAATTTTCGCCTGACCGTTCGTTAACTCCATCATCCACTCGTTAAATACATCAATCTCTTCTTTTTTGACGTATACAAACACATCAACAATATCTAAATAATCAATCGTATGTAATGGATAGTGAGATGAACGTACCTCATTTTCAACTTTGCCTAGCCAAGTGTAATCGACGCTCACCTTCATGAGTGCATGCATGACGCGCTCGACGACGGTAGCTGCGGCAATTCCTTCTGACGTTGCTTTGCTGTAAGCACGAATTAAGCCGCCACCGCCAAGCTTAATGCCGCCGAAGTAACGTGTTACGACGACGACTGTATCTTTAAGCTGTTGTTTTTTTAGCACCTCAAGCATTGGCACACCAGCAGTTCCACTTGGCTCGCCGTCATCGTTCGCTTTTTGAATATTATCATGCTCACCGACTAAATAGCATGAGCAATTGTGCGTTGCTTGCGGATGCTTCTTTTTGATTATATCAATGAACGCTAGCGCCTCTTCTTCTGTTTCTGCACGACTGACGTACGTTAAAAAGCGCGATTTCGAAAGGATGATTTCACTTTCGCCGTATCCTTGTACTGTTAAATAATTTTGACGCATGTGCTGCGACCTCACTTTCGGATTTTCATAAGTTAAATTATACGTTGTTCGAAACGTTATAAAAAGATGAATCATTTCGCTAATACTAAACAGCAGAAGCCGCGCCTGCCTCGATGTGGAGAGCCGACCAACAAAACACGCATTCACCGTCTATATAGATTCGAAAATATGAAATTCTTTTCAAAATGACGGTAAAAAACTGTACTTCTTCCTGTTTACACTATGCTAAAAGGGTCTATTTGAGCGGATTTTTATAGCATTTCCATGTTTCGTCGCTAGATTATTAGTAAATTAGATTATATTCTGTATAAAAAATGCTATAATAAAAGCACTAGTAATTATGCAGAGAGTAACTCGTTTCATTGCGAGAAAGAACTGAGGGTTTTATATGTTTTCAAACGATTCAGTAGATATTGGAGCAATCGATGAAATTTTTAACCGCATGCTCGAATCTATTACAAGCTCAAAGGATGATATTTTCATTATAAGTGAACAAAGTCGCCAAAGCTTTGAAGAAATGCGTAAAGAATTAGAAGTGATTCGGGCGCATTTATCTCAAATTATAACAGAAGGCGATGATTTAGAACGAATGACGCAACTTTCAAAGCAAAGGCTCGTCTCAGTAAGTAAGTCGTTCAACCTTTTTTCTGAAGTACAAATTCGAGAAGCATACGAAACAGCAAATGATTTGCAGGTGAAGCTGTCGATTAATCGTTCCACTGAAAAGCAATTGCGTGACCGTCGTGATGATTTAGAGCGACGACTGCGTGCGTTAGAGGAAACAATCGAGCGTGCTGGGCAAATCGTCAATCAAGTGAACGTTGTCATTAACTATTTAACCGCAGATTTAAAAAATATCGTTCCAGCTTTAGAAAGTGCGAAAGTAAAGCACGAGTTTAGCATTCAAATTATTGAAGCACAAGAAGAGGAACGAAAGCGTCTGTCGCGTGAAATTCACGATGGCCCTGCGCAAATGCTAGCGAACGTGCTTATGCGAACGGATTTAGTCGAGCGCACATATCGCGATAAAGGCATCGATCGTGCGCTAGAGGAAATTTCAAGCCTAAAAGTGAACGTGCGAAATGCGCTGCATGAAGTTCGTCGCATCATTTATGATTTACGTCCAATGGCGCTTGATGACCTCGGCATTGTGCCTACACTACGAAAGTACTTGTCGACAGTTGAGGAATATAACCCAGGAGTTGAGATTGAATTCAAATCAAACGGGGTAGAAAGACGCATCCCGAGTAACTTTGAGGTGTCAATATTTCGTTTAGTTCAAGAATGTGTTACAAATGCATTAAAACATGGAAAAACGAAAGAAATATGGGTTAAAATAGAATGGTTAAAGTCAGCAGTGAACATTGTTGTAAAAGATAATGGTGTCGGCTTTGATCGAAATGTTGAAAAAGAAAAATCATTCGGGTTAATTGGTATGCGCGAAAGGGTAGAGTTATTAAAGGGCAGCATGCAAATCGATAGCACGATTGGTAAAGGTACGATTATGCTTTTCAAAATTCCATTAACGGTGTAAACATACACTGACAATTCTTAAACAGAGAATTACTACATTCAGGGGGTAACAAATTATGACAAAAATTATTATTATTGATGATCACCAACTATTCCGCGAAGGCGTAAAACGTATTTTAGATTTTGAAGATACGTTTGAGGTGATTGCAGAAGGCGATGACGGTACAGAGGCAGTACGATTATACGAAGAATATAGCCCGGATGTTGTGTTAATGGATATTAACATGCCAGCTAAAAACGGTGTTGAAGCAACAGCAGACTTACTTGCTCAATACCCAGAGGCGAAAGTCATTATGTTATCGATCCACGATGACGAAACGTATGTAACACACGCATTAAAATCAGGTGCGTTAGGCTATATGTTAAAAGAAATGGATGCAGACGAAATCGTTGAGGCGATTAAAGTCGTAGCAGTAGGCGGCTCTTACTTACATCCGAAAGTAACGAAAAACTTAGTTGCGGAATTCCGTCGCTTATCAGAACACGAAAACAAAGGCTCATTCCACCAAACGGAAATTCGCCGTCCATTCCACTTATTAACGAAGCGTGAATGCGAAGTGCTACAATTATTAACAGATGGTCAATCAAACCGTACAATCGGTGAAACGTTATACATTTCAGAAAAAACGGTAAAAAACCACGTATCAAGCATTTTACAAAAGATGAACGTAAACGACCGTACACAAGCAGTTGTAACAGCAATTAAAAATGGCTGGGTAGAAGTGCGATAATACAAACGAAAGCGCCTGAGAAATCTCGGGCGTTTTTTACATCGTCGCAACATGTGCATGGAACTTTTGAAAACCTCACTGCGTCCTGTAAACGAAAGATGTATTTAACGAAATAAAAGCGTCACGCGACAACATTGCACGAGGTAGGGAGGGGTCTAGATGTACAAATGGTTCGCATTCATTATGGCAGCAGGTTTACTGACAGGCTGTAGCAGCGACCAACATGCAAGCACCGAGCAACCAGATACAATTTTACAAGAGAAGGCAGTGAGCTTCGAGCTTGCTGGTGATGAAGTAAAAGAAGCAGCGAGCTTACCGACGAACGAAAAGCGCGATTTGCTGGCGGCTTTTGATGAATATATTGCCGCGTTTAACGATGCGGATTTAGAGCGTTACATGGCCATGATTTCGAAAAATCCTCAAGGGTTCGATTATGACGACGATGAGGAGGCGGCGAAGGAAGTGTTTGCGACGTATGATGTCAATCGTCAGGCGGCCGACGTCACAGTCATTGATTATGAAAAAGATGCGGCACGCGTATTTGCGAACTTAACGATTGATATGAAAGAACGTGCTACCGGCGTGTCGCTTTCAAGCAGTGGCCGACAAGTGACCGTGTTCGTCAAAGAAGACGATGCATGGAAGGTTACGAGCGTTTATTTCATTGGCAACGAAACGAGCCACGTCAGTCACATACAATAAACATCGAAAACAAAGCTGATCGACGAGGCTTTGTTTTTTTGCGTTCAAGACGTAATTCCAACAACGATAGAATTATAGTAATAAATGCGGTACAATGAAGGCTATTAACATGTGAGGTGACAGCTGAATGCGAACAGCAATCGTAACAGATAGTACAGCTTATTTAACAGAAGAAGAACTGCAACAATACGGTATACATATGGTGCCGTTAACAGTGAATATAGAAGGTCAGCTTTACGACGAAGGGAAAGACATTACAGACGTCGAGTTTTATAATAAAGTGCGCGGCGCAAAAGTGTTCCCGAAAACGACGCAGCCGCCGATCGGGAAGTTTGTCGAGCTATTTGAACAGCTTGCAAATGATTATGATGCGGTCGTTACGATTCATTTATCAGATGGCATTAGCGGCACGTACCAAGGGGCGATGCAGGCGGGGCAAATGGTCGAGGGCATTGATGTGTATGCGTTCGATAGCCAGTCAGCAGCAGCACTTGAAGGCTACTTTGTATTAACGGCAGCTGAACTCGCACAGCAAGGCGTAGCAGCACCAGCCATTATCGAGCAGCTTGAAAAACAACGCGAAACGTCACGCGCGAACATCGTGGTGGATGATTTAGGTCATTTGCAGCGCGGTGGTCGTCTATCTGCCACAGCAGCGTTAATCGGTGGTTTACTTCAAGTGAAGCCGATTTTACATTTCGTGGACGGCAAAATTGTACCTGCTGAAAAAGTGCGCACACGTAAAAAAGCGTTAAAGCGCGTGGAAGAAATTTTAGTAGCAGATGCGGACAAGTACGGTGCATTAAACGCGGCAGTCATTCATGCAAACTGTGAGGAAGAAGCACGCGCGTACATGGAAGATTTAGCAGCGAAATATCCGAGCATTACGTTTAAGCTAAGCCATTTCGGCCCAGTTGTCGGCACGCACTTAGGTGAAGGCTCGATTGCAGTCGGTTGGCATGCGAAATAATTTGGTGAGGAAGGCTTTTACAGACTCTCCGAACAAGAAAGCCCACTCCTTTAGGTGTGG
>JAXJTE010000206.1:0-3289 GCA_036309765.1 Caryophanon sp.
GCGCTACGTTGCGTCTCAATTGAACGTACCGATTGTTGAAATTGCCCCGCAGCTACGTATAACGGAGCCGTTTATTTTGTTTACGTATACGGACGCGCTTGGGGCAGTGCCGGCGAGTGTGGAGGCGTTTATGCGAGACAATAGTGCGCATTGTGTTGGCATTTTTGCAAGTGGTAATCAAAATTTCGGGCATGACTTTTTTGCGCGTGCTGGAGATGTGCTTGCCGCAACGTACCGTGTGCCGCTACTGAAAAAAATTGATGTGCGTGGAACGAAAGCAGATTACGAACACATGAAGCAGTTGTATAATGATTTAATGAAAGTAGGCTATATTCAATGAAACCGTATGTAAAATTAAATAATGATGTATTACAGCGATATCGTGCGACTGGTGACATTGCACGACATGTAGATGAAGAGGCGCTACAACAATATTTACAGCATGAAATTGCGCCGCGCTACCGTACATATGCAACGCCAGTAGAGCGCCTAAATGCCCTCGTAGAAGAAGGTTATTATGAGCGTGATTTTTTAATGCAATACACGCCGGAATTTATCGATTCTTTATATGAGCAAGCAAAAGGTTACAGCTTCCAGTTCGAAACATTTATGAGCGCGTCGAAGTTTTTTGACAGCTATGCGATGAAAAGTCGTGATGATGCAGAAATTTTAGAAATGTATGAGGATCGTTACATCGTGCTAGCACTTTATTTAGCACAAGGGGACGAGCAGCTCGCAAAGGCAGCAATTGATGCGTTATTTACGGCGTACCAGCCAGCGACACCTACTACATTAAATAGTGGTAAACAAGCGCGTGGCGAACTTGTGAGCTGCTTCAAGCTATCGATGGACGACACGATGAACTCAATCGCTAAAAATATTGGTTACTGCTTAGAGCTATCGCGTTTAGGTGGCGGCGTTGGGGTGAACTTAACCGACTTACGACCACTTGGTGACCCAATCAAGCATATTGATAACCGTGCAAGTGGCGTTATGCCCGTTGCAAAGCTACTTGAAAATTCATTCAGCTACTCCAATCAGCTTGGCCAACGTAATGGCTCAGGCGTTGTATACTTAAACATCTTCCACCGCGATATTGAAAACTTCATTTCAAGTAAAAAACCAAATGCCGACGAAAAAATTCGTCTTGCTACATTATCTACAGGTGTTGTCATTCCGAGCGTGTTCTTTGAATTAATGAAGCGCGACGAAGATTTAGCATTATTTAGCCCATACGACATTTACCGCGAATATGGCAAGCGCATGAGTGAGTTGTCAATTACGGAAATGTACGATGAGCTATTAAACAACGACAACATTCGCAAACTAAAATACATTAATGCACGTAAGCTTTATACAGATATTAAAAAGGCGCAGTTTGAATCAGGTTATCCGTTTGAGATTTTTGACGATAACGTAAACAATGAACATGCGTTAAAAGGTATCGGTCGCGTGAAAATGAGTAATTTATGTACTGAAATTTTACAGTACATGGAAACGTCTGTTATTACAGATGAAACAGAAGAGAATGAATACGGTGTCGATGTATCGTGTAACTTAGGCTCGATTGATATCCATGCCGCGACGAAGCATGCCCATTTTGAGCAGCTGGTTGATACATCAATGCGTTTATTAACAGCAGTAAGCACGATGACGACGATTAAAAACGTACCGTCAATCGTAAAAGGCAATCACGCAATGCATGCAGTTGGACTTGGCGCGATGAACTTACACGGTCATTTAGTTGCTAACGGCATTCGCTACGGCTCAGAAGATGGAATCGCGTTTACTGATGTGTTTATGGAAGCGATGAACTACTATTCGTTAAAATCATCAATGGGCATTGCAAAAGAGCGCGGTGAAACGTTCAATCAGTTTGAAAAATCAACGTATGCAAGCGGCGAGTATTTCGAGCAGTATGTTAATAAGGAAACGCCACAGTTAAATGACGCGGTGAAGCAGGCGATTGGCAGCATTCCAGTCATTACAGCGGACATGTGGCAGCAGCTAAAAGTGGACGTACAGCAGCACGGTTTATTCCATGCGTATCGTCTAGCAGTTGCACCGACTGGCAGTATTTCATACATTCGCTCATGTACAGCATCGATTGCCCCAATTACGGAGCAAGTAGAAGTGCGTGACTATGCGGATAGCCGTACAATTTATCCGATGCCATTTTTAACTGCGGAAAATGCACACATGTATGAGGAAGCGTACACGATTGATTCGTATAAGCTAATCGACATGTATGCAGCAGCGCAAAAACATGTCGATCAAGGGATTTCGATGACGCTTTACGTAACGGACCAATGGACGACGGAGCAGCTTGCACGCGTGTACATTTATGCGTGGATGAAAGGCATTAAGTCTGTGTATTACGTACGTCAACGATTAATTGCAATAGAGGAGTGTGTAGCATGTCAAGTGTAGCATTTGAAGCGATTAACTGGAATCGCCCAACGAGTGAGCTTGCCCAAGTGTTTTGGGATCAACAATGGAAGCAAATTTGGTTTCCAGAAGAGGTCGCAGTAAGTAAAGACATTAAGCAGTGGCAAAGCTTCGAGCATCAAGACACATATAAAAAGGTGTTCGGTGGTTTAACGCTGCTTGATACGCTACAAACGAACGTCGGCATGAACGAAATTTCTCGCCACGTAACGGACTTACAAGAAAAAGCAGTGTTAACGGTGTTCGGTTCATTCGAGGCCATTCACGCGAAGTCTTATTCATATATTTTTACGACGCTTTGTAAAAATGATGAGATTGACGAAGTGTTTAAATGGGTGCAAGAAAATGAGTTTCTTCAATATAAAGCGAAAAAGATTACAGACATTTACGAAAGCATTGAAGCAGGTGATGATGCATCACTTTGGAAGGCAATGTTTGCGTCAGTAATGTTAGAGAGCTTCTTATTTTACTCAGGCTTCTTCTATCCACTATATTTAGGTGGGCAAGGTACGCTGCGTAACAGTGCTGAAGTCATTTCGCTTATTTTGCGCGATGAATCAATTCACGGTGTAGCGATCGGCTTCTTCGCACAGCAATTATTTGCGAAGCTGCCACAGCAAAAGCAAGAGGAGCTAACAGTTTGGGGATATGAGCTGCTGTTAGACTTATACCAAAATGAAATGAAGTATACAGAGGACGTTTACACAGGTACGAATGTTGCGGACGATGTGAAAGCATACGTACGCTACAATGCGAACAAAGCGCTGATGAACATTGGACTTGAGCCGATGTTCCCTGAAGAGGAAGTAAATCCAATCGTTATGAACGGTATTGCCAATAC
>JAXJTE010000207.1:0-10382 GCA_036309765.1 Caryophanon sp.
ACCCTCTGTTGCAAGTTGCTGCATGTCGCTTGCTTTTATTTGTAAATGCTGCGCGGCCTCGGCGATTTTTTGAATGCGCTCTGATGTTTCCTCTGTCGCTGCGGCACAATCGTCACCCATAATGGCAGTTTGACGACCATCTGAAGCGATTTGCTCAGCGCGTGCTGTCATGTCCTGCGTTGCGGATGTAACCGATTCCGTACTAGCTGCTAACTCCTCAGTTGCCGCACTTGAATTCGTTACGTTTTTAGATACGCGGGAGATTAAATGCATTAAATTGTTTTTCATTTCATTGAATGCTTCAGCTAATTCAAAAATTTCATCCTTCGTGTTAACGCGAATGTTTTCTTGGCGTAAATCACCAGAAGCGATGACAGTTGCTGCTTCTTTTAATGTAACGAGCGGACGTGTAATGTTTAACGTAATGCGAACGGCTAAAATGATTGTTACGATGACACCAATTAGTGAGACAGCGGCCAGTAAAATTTTACTCGTTTGTGCGTCACCTGTCGTCTCAGTGCTTAATCTATCCATTTCGTTTGATTGCACTTCTACAATCGTATTAATTGATTGTTGTAGCGCTTGATTGGTCGGCACAGCAGATGTAAATAAAATCTCTTGCGCTAATTTCACATCATTATCGTTGACGGCTTCAATAATACTTTGTGCGTGCTGTGTATAAAGTTTTTGGTTTTCTTTAATTTTTTGGAATTCCTCGACCATTTGAGGAATTTTGAATAAGCCATCTAGCTCTACAATTTTGGTCTCGATAAGTTGACGTTGATCCTCAAGCTTCATTAAATCATCGTTGTTTTGGCGCAATACGTATGAGCGGATGTACAATCCTTGTAATGAAATGGCGTTTTGCATTGTTGTCGCCTCGATTACTTTGAAGGCGCGATCATCGACTAAAAATGTATATTCGTCGTTTACTTTCGTTAATTGCACGATTGCATACAAGGTCAGTGCAACGAGTAGCAACGTAATCGTACCGAAGCTTAAAAATAATTTTTGTTTAATTGACATACTTCTATCTCCTTTTATCATAATTACTTCTATCTTAGTCATACGTAATGGAATTTTTTGAGCGTTTGTCTAGTTGCTATAACATGGTAAGCAAATTCCAGTAACTTATATGATGTGAAATCATATTATCGTAAAACTGAAAAATTCAAGCATTATAGCAGTATACTGTAGAAACACAATGTTTTCAAGGAAATATGTATTATATTTATGATTTAAAGGAGATAAACAGTAAAATAGCCTCTAAATAAAGCAATGTGACGAGGGAGTCTTTAGAACTAATTTTAAAAAAATGCAGCATGACATAAATAGAGGGAAATCTATTTTTGTTATTTTGCCGAAAACATTTTTGTTGACATATACCTATGGGGGTATTATGATTTGGGTGTGAAGAAAAATAGATGAGGTGAAAACATATGCAATACGATGACAAAGTTCTCATTCGCATGAAAAAAATGGAAGGTCAGCTTCGTGGCGTACTGCGCATGATGGAGGAAGGGCAAGATTGCAAAGCTGTCATTACTCAGCTTAGTGCCGTTCGTTCAGCGGTGGATCGCACAATTGGTGTTGTTGTAACAGACAACTTAGTGACATGTTTAAACGACGAAAATGCGACCGAAGAAAAGAAAAGTGAAATCGTTAAGCAAGCAGTGGATTTACTAGTGAAAAGTAGGTAATTTCAGTAAAACGCGTTTTAAACGTGTTTTATTTTTAATAAAAAACATACCCTATACGGTATAACGGAGGTAACATAAATGGAACAAAAACGAACAACAATCGTGCTATTTAGTGGCGATTACGACAAAGCAATGGCAGCATATATTATCGCAAATGGTGCGGCTGCATACGATCACGAAGTTACAATTTTCCACACGTTTTGGGGCATTAACGCATTACGTAAATCAGAGCCAGTCAATGTACAAAAAGGCTTCCTTGAAAAAATGTTTGCGAAAATGATGCCACGTGGTGCTGAAAAGCTTGGTCTTTCAAATATGCACATGGCAGGTATGGGACCGAAGATGATTAAGCATGTGATGAACAAGCATAATGCACTCACGTTAACGCAACTTGTTGAAATGGCGCAGGAGCAAGGCGTGAAGTTAATCACGTGTACGATGACGATGGATTTACTTGGACTGCAAAAAGAAGAGCTACTTGATGGCGTGGAATATGCAGGCGTGGCGGCATATTTAGCTGATGCAGAAGATGGCAACGTAAACTTATTTATCTCGGAGGCAGCTATGGAAACAGCATTACTAATCGGTGCGCTTGTCGCATTCGTGGCGTGGCGCATCATGCCAACAAAAGGCGTCAAAATGATTTCAACAGCACAGCTAAAAACAATCATCCATGATAAAGATAAAGTATTCATCGATGTGCGGACGGCGCGTGAATATAAAGGTAATGGCTTAAAGCAGTTTAAAAACATTCCACTTGGTGCGGATATGTCAAAGCTTCCAAAAGATAAAGAAATCGTCGTAATTTGTCAAAGTGGTATGCGTTCAAAGCAAGCGTGCGGTAAATTAAAGAAACTTGGCTATACACACATAACGAATGTGCGTGGCGGCATGAGTGCTTACTAGGAGGAATAGTAATGACAACTGAACAACTACAACAAAAGCTACAAGCAGGCGAAACGTGCCATGTAGTCGATGTACGTGAAGCGGCAGAATATGCAAACGGTCACATTCCAGGCAGTATGAATATGCCACTGAGCTTACTAGAGTTTCGCATGCATGAGCTACAAAAAAACAAGCCATATTTCATTATCTGTCAAGCAGGTGGACGTAGCGCACAGGCAACGGCATTACTGCAAGCACAAGGCTATGATGTGACAAATGTTGCTGGTGGTATGAACGAATGGCAAGGCGACGTTAAATAACGCGCAAGTCAAAAAAATTTTAATAAAAAATATACCCTATACAGTATGGAGGACATAAACATGATTCAATCAAACGTACAGTTAGATACAAAAGGTTTAGCATGCCCAATGCCAATCGTGAAGACGAAAAAAGTGATGAACGAGGTAGCAGAAGGACAAGTATTAGAAGTGCAAGCAACAGATTCAGGCTCGGTAGCAGATTTAGCTGCATGGTCAAAAAAGACAGGGCATCAATATATCGGTAGTCACGAAGAAAACGGTGTCTATTTCCATTACATACGTAAGTGTAGTGAAGCAAATGAGACAGCGGAAAAAACATTTGAACAAACAGCTACAAATGAAGAAGCAATTGCATCAGGTGCGTTAATTCTAGACGTGCGTGAAGCAGCAGAGTTTGCATTCGGTCATATTCCAGGTGCGAAATCAATACCAATGGGTGAATTAGAAGCACGCATGAACGAGTTAAACAAAGAAGATGCTATTTATGTTATTTGCCGAACAGGTACACGCTCGGACATGGCAGCACAGCAACTAGCACAAGCAGGGTTTACAGCGATCAAAAACGTGTTACCTGGCATGAGTGCGTATGAAGGCGAATTACAAAAAGAAGTATAAGCATGTAATAGCAATATGTTAATGATGATTCGGTAAAAGGGTGTAATAGCCCTTCACCGAAAAAATTTTACGCTAAAACATACCTAGGGGGGTACTTAAATGACAGTAACTGCATGGACAGCCGCACAAGTTGCGCATAACGTAATCGACAATAAACCATTATTCATTTTAGACGTACGTAACGAGGATGCATTCGCAGATTGGAAGATAGAAGGGCATCAGTTTGAATATCTCAACATTCCTTACTTTGATTTACTTGACGGTGTAGAAGACATTATGGCAAGCATTCCAACAGACAAAGATGTACTAGTTGTATGTGCGAAGGAAGGCTCATCAATCATGGTGGCAGATATGCTTTCAGATGCAGGACGCGACGTTGCATATCTTACAGGTGGCATGAAGTCTTGGTCTATGCACATTGAGCCGATTAAAGTAGGCGACTTAGCAGGTAGCGGTGAGCTTTACCAATTCGTCCGCTTAGGAAAAGGCTGCTTATCATACATGGTCATTAGCGAAGGCGAAGCGGCTATCATTGACGCAGTGCGCTTTGCAGATGTATTTATTGAGTTTGCACAACAAAAAGGTGTAGAAATTAAGCACGTATTTGATACACATTTACATGCAGACCATATTTCGGGTGGACGACATATTGCTGCTGCAACAGGCGCAACGTACTACTTACCACCAAAAGATGCAGTCGAGGTTGTATTTGATTATGCACCGCTTGAAGACGGCTTAGCAGTACAAGTTGGCGCAGCACAAATCGAAGTTGGGGCTCAGTACTCACCAGGGCATACAATTGGTTCGACATCGTTTGTGATTGATGGCACGTATTTATTAACAGGTGATATTTTATTTATCGATTCAATTGGTCGTCCGGACTTAGCGGGTCTTGCGGAGGACTGGGTAGGCGATCTGCGTGAAACGTTATATACACGTTACCGTACATTAGCTGAAGATTTAATCGTGTTACCAGCACACTTCATGATTATTGATGAGTTAAACGAGGACGGCACGGTATCAAAACGTTTAGGCGATTTATTCGCGGAGAACCACGGCTTAAACGTAGAAGATGAAGAAGTGTTCCGCAAAATGGTGACAGACAACTTGCCACCACAGCCAAACGCGTACCAAGAAATTCGCCATGTTAATATGGGGAAAATAACACCAACTAACGACGAGCAAACGGAAATGGAAATTGGTCCAAACCGCTGTGCCGTACGTTAATCGTATACAGCTAATCAATTAAACTAAAACAATGAAAAGAGGAAAAGAAAATGAACATTACACAAACAGTAGACGCAAAAGGACTAGCATGCCCAATGCCAATCGTACGTACGAAAAAGGCGATGGACACAATCAATAGCGGGGAAGTTTTAGCCGTGCTAACAACGGATAAAGGTGCATTAAGTGATTTCACAGCGTGGGCAAAAGCAGGCGGGCACACAATCGTTGAGCAAAAAGAAGAAGCAGGCGTATTTAGCTTCTACATTCAAAAAGCATAAGTAAAAGGTGTCGTCGCGCAAACGATGAAGAAGTTACAAGTTAACGAATTCATGCAGTAGCAGCACGACGCCTTATTATTTTGAAAGAAGGAACAAACAATGGAAATCGACGTATCCTTTACGTATGTAGCGGTCATTTTCGCCATTGGATTTTTTGGGTCATTCATTTCAGGTATGCTCGGTGTTGGGGGCTCAATTATTAAATACCCAATGCTGCTCTACATTCCCGCAATGTTTGGCTTCACGGCGTTTACGGCACACGAAGTATCAGGCATTAGCGCGGTACAAGTACTGTTTGCATCGCTTGCTGGCGTGTGGGCGTACCGCAAAAGTGGCTTGCTGCACAAAGCGCTTATTATTTATATGGGCAGTGCGATTTTAGTTGGGAGCTTAGTTGGTAGTTACGGCTCGTCGCTCTTGTCAGAAAGCGCGGTAAACATCGTCTACGGCGTGCTTGCGGTCATCGCAGCAGTCATGATGTTTATGCCAAAAAAACAGGTGGACGAAGCGGCAACAATTACGTTTAACAAACCACTCGCTGCGACACTTGCTTTTATCGTCGGCATTGCATCAGGCATCATCGGGGCAGCGGGAGGCTTCTTGCTCGTACCGATTTTACTGACAGTGCTACACATTCCAACGCGCATTACCATTGCGACAAGCCTTGCCATCACATTCATTTCGTCCATTGGTGGCTCGGTCGGCAAAATCGTGACAGGGCAAGTTGAATATTTCCCGGCCATCATTATGATTATCGCAAGCATTATCGCCGCACCACTGGGGGTAAAGCTAGGACAAAAAATGAACGTTAACGTGCTACAATGGCTGCTCGCGGTGATGATTGCGGCGACAGCGGTGAAAATATGGATGGATATTTTATAGAAATGCAAAAAGGATTCGGCGCACATATCATGCCCGAATCCTTTTTATTTTACCCTCTTACTGCTTCTACATTTTTCACGAAGAACGAGCCGATCAATCCAAGTACTGAAATGATGGCGACAACGATAAATGCGGTATGAATACCGTGTGCGAGCATGTCTACTGGCACGACATTTATGAATTTCGCCGCGTAGTTTTGTTGCCCGATTGTAAACATCGTCATGGCAATCGCTGTACCAGAAGCACCAGCAATTTGCGTTAACGTGTTGAGTGCAGCTGAACCGTCTGCGAACTTCTGTGGTTGTAGCGAGTTCATCGCGTTCGTTTGCGCTGGCATAATCGTCATCGAAACGCCGACGAAGAACACACATAAGTTGACGATGATGATCCATGTTGCTGTGTCAGCAGAAAGCGTCGTTAAAAACACAATCATCGACACGAGAATCATTGAGAAGCCGATGCGTGTGAACGTTTTCGCACCGATTTTGTCGAAGTTAACGCCAACGATAGGTGACATGATGATGTTTAAAATATTACCTGGCAGCATACATAAGCCTGCCGTTAATGCCGCAAAGCCAAGCACTGCTTTTAAATACATCGGAATTAAAATCGCTACCGATAAAATCATAAACATCGTTGCGACCATTAGTGCAACACCGAGGCTAAACATCGGTGACTTGAATACAGATAAGTCTATCATCGGTTCTGCCATTTTCGTTTGGCGCACGCCGAAGATGACTAATAAAATAAGCCCAACGACAAGTGGAACGTAAACGATTGGTTCCGGTATTTTTTGCTCGGCTAGTGTTGCAAGGGCAAACACGACACCACCGAAACCGAACGTTGAAGACACGAGTGAAAGCGCGTCGATTTTTGGACGTGTGACTTCAGATACGTTATCGACTTTTGTAAATGCCAAAATGAGCACAAGTGCGTAGGCAACTGCCATGATCCAAAAAATGTAGTGCCAGCTAAGTGCTGAAACGATGACACCTGCGATTGACGGACCAAGCGCAGGGCCAGCCGTTAAAATGATGCCGACGATGCCCATGACAGCGCCGCGCTTTTCGATTGGGAAAATGAGCATAACGACGCTAAACATAAGCGGTAAAATAATCCCTGTTGCAAGTGCTTGAATGAAGCGCCCAACTAATAATACGGTGAAGTTTGGTGCAAGTGCGCCGCATAATGAACCGACGATTGCTAAAATGATTGCCGCTGTAATAAGCTGGCGTGTTGTGAACCAACGAACTAAATACGATGATAATGGAACGAGTACAGCGAGAACGAGTAAATACCCAGTCGTTAACCACGCCGCAGATGCTGCTGATACGCCAAAGTCATCCATAATGTTTGTAAGCGCCATATTTAATGCGGTTTCCCCGAACAAGCCTAGGAACGTGCCAATCATTAATACAGCCGCCATGCCTTTTGGACTTTTGACGTTAATAAAAGGTGCTGCCAAATTTTCTTCCTCCTCTAATGCAAATAAGCGATGAGTATCGCGGTATATCGATTTGATAACAAACGGACATTTTTCATCACGAGCTTCACTATAACAGATAGCGTTTCAACATTTCTAATTAAAATTAGACCAGTCGTTATAATTTTGTTACAGGAAGGTGAACAAAACATTGAATAAGAGCTATTATAGTGAAAAATGATTAGACTGATTGGATTAAAAAAGCAATGCGGACTGAATCGTCGCGCACTGCTTATTAATATGTAATGATGGTATATTTCTTAGGTTTGCCGTTTACCTCAAAATCAATCGCTTCAAACGTATTGCTCGACTCAAACTTGAAAATATGACGCGTGACGTTCGATAACTCATCGCCTTCGATAATATTGATCGTCATGTTGTTGCCGTTTTGCTTCGTCGCGGGGGCGTTTGGAACATCTTTGTTCGTGTCATAGACGATGTAGTACGTGCCGTCGCCGTTTGAAAAGACATTCAGTGTTGTATCGCTCGTGCCAATTATCGCCGTATCAATTTGCTTCGGCAGTTTTTCATCAACTGACACGGAGTAGCGGTCGGTGTCGGCACAGCTAGCGAGTAGGAATAAGGTAAACAGAAGCGGGATTATTTTTTTCATTTGATGCACCTCATTTTAACGCAAAAGACAACAGCGATTACTGTTGCCCTTCGTATTCATTATTTAGCTACGCGAGAATGTAACCAAAATTCCCATTGATCTTTTTCGTTTTTAATGCCGATGACACCATGACCTGCTGCGATGTAAATTTTGTGGCTAAAACGTTTTGATGAATTCATTTTGAAATACGTGTTTTCAAATTCGATGACGTTCGTGTACGTATTTCCTGAAACTTTTACTGTTTTTTTTGTGTCGAGAACGCGCACGCTTGCTGGATACGGAACAGGTGATAATAAATGTTCGTTACCATCATCATATTTTAAGCCAAGTGATACAGGAACCGATACGTTAAAAAGTAAGTAGGGTAAAAATTTGTCTGAGTAAAGGGCGAAATAGCGTGTGCTGCTATATTCACTGTATTGTGAGCCATATGCAATTCCACCGTATTCTTGGCCATTTGACTTACTAAAGTATGACCAGCTACGTCCGTCACCAAATTCGTAATCGTCGCGTCCGTTATATCTTGCAGTATAGTAATTGTCCTTCGTCGCGTACGTATACGTGTACGATTGGCTCGGCATTAAATCCGCAGCTGTTTCTTTGCGCAGCGTTAAGGCACGAGCTAAAAAGGCACTAAAGTGAGCGCGTGTTAATAGCTTGTCTGGATTAAAGTAAGAATAGCCGTTGCGATCTTCGCCTGTTGCGATGTTGTTCATCGTCACGAGCTGGATGTAGTTATAGCCTGCTGTACGGCTTGATACGTCCGAATATTCTACAGCGTTATCTGAAATCGATTGCAGCTTAAATGCTTTTGCGATCACTTCTGCCATTTGCGCGCGCGTTAAGCTTGCCTCTGGTTGGAAGTATGTCGCTTGGTTGAAAATGCCTGCTGTGTAGACAGCGGCGATTTCTTTGTAATATTGGTGCGTCGTTGGAATATCTTTGTAGCCTGGATCGCGCAAATTCGTCGTTTGTAAGCCGAGCGATTTTACGAGCATGCTTGCAACGTGCTTTTTCTTAATGAGCTCGTTTGGGCGAAATTTGCCGTCGTTGTAGCCGTTAATGATGCCAGCTTTCGTTAAGTAGTTAATTTCAGTGGCGAGTGAATGGGTGTTGCTTACATCTTTGAATGCGGCGTGCCCTTGTAAAGAGAACGAAAATGCCAGTACAACGATGAGTAGCGCAGAAAATATTTTCTTCATGTGTTGCCTCCTTATGTAGTTGTTTGGTTCATCCTCGCAAGCTCTCGTTGATATATAAATGTTGCTTGAAACAAGAGGTGGACTTCAGTGAGAAAAGCAACCCCTAGTTATAGTGAAGAGCCCTACACCTCTTATTATTAGCATAAATTTACATAAAGAACAAACTAAAGTTTTATTTTAAAAGAAAGTATGGGGTTTTTCGTTTCAAGGTTATTTTAATTACAATAAGAAGTAATTCTTATCTTTTTCATTTTCAGTAACAAAAAAATGTTATTCTTTTCAAATTTTGTGTTTAAACATGAACAAAACGTGAAAATAGATGGTAGGCAGCAAAATAGAAAGGAGGAGGGTGAGCAACATGAAACGTTTCGTGCAATTTTTCGTTGGGCTATGGATTGTTGTCGTCACAGGTGTTTTTCTCTTTATTTATATTGACTATGAGCCGATTGCCGAATACCAAAGGACGTTGCAGCGCTATGATTGGTTTGAGCCAGCGTTATACTGGACTGCAGGCTTGTTAGCTGCGTTTGGCTTATTGCTATTGTTATTATCGTTTCGACCGTCATACAAATCACGCGGCTTAGTGATGAGCTATGATGACGGGGAATTATTCATTAATAAAAAATCAATTGAAAAAAATGTGCTGCACACCGTAAGACAGTATAGCGATGTGCGCCAGCCGTCCATTAAAGTCGATTTGTATCAAAAAAGGCAATCATCTTATATGGATGTGTTCGTAGAGGCGTTTGTTACGAACTCGGTTAATGCGCAAAGCTACATTGAGGCGTTGCGACAAGATATTAAAGCAAGTGCAGAGTCGTTTGCCGAGCTGCCTGTACGTGAAGTGAAAATCCATGTGTTGGACCAAAAAACATTGAAAAAACGAGTGTTGTAAGCAGTCGTACAACGTTTGAAGGGAGGAACTATGACGCAGCAAATCGTGCGTTTATAGGCACATCATGGAGCAAATGATTCAACGTTTTTTCCGCACAAATCAATGGTCGATTGTTCTCGGATTCATCGCATTTATCTTTTGTGTGCTCGTCGCGGCTTTCTCAATCGGCCCTGCGTTACTCATTGCGCTCATAACGGTCATTGCGGCTAGCATCGGTTACATGAAAGACCGACGCATGACGCTTACACAGCTCGTGCGGTCGTTTACCAAATAATTCATTTG
>JAXJTE010000208.1:0-13858 GCA_036309765.1 Caryophanon sp.
CCGCTACCAGCTCCAGCTAAAATCATGACTGGTCCATCGACGCATTCGACTGCTTGGCGCTGCGCCTCGTTTAGCTGAATGTTTGCCTCGGCAAGTCGTTCATAAAACGGTGTTTGCGGCAAGTCCGTCCGTGCGCTAATGCTCGCAATCGGCGGCGCTTCTTGGATGAAGGCGGCGAGCGTATCGTAATACATCGACTGACGAAGCGGCAGCTGTGTCGCAATTTGTGCTTCAAGTTCGTCGCGCATCGTGTCGTCATATGTTTGAAGCTGCGCATAATACGGCATGTACATCGTTTGTGGCAATAGCACGACGTTATCGGCAATAGGGAAGCGGCTTTCTACACGTTGAACGCGCGAAATCGCTTGAATGTGCGTGCTATTCATGTAAGCGACGTCGTAGTTGCACGCAATTTCGTTTTCCTTCACAGATGCCAACATCGTGTTGAAACACGGATCAATAATGCCGTACGTCGTCTCTTGTGCATTGACGAAATGTACGTCCATTTGCGTGTTAGCTTGAAGCGGCAACGCACTATCCATATGGAAGCATGCTTGAAGCTTCGTACCTTCACCAAATAGCACGAGCTTATTCGCAAATGGTCCTGTATGTCGCTCGGCCGCATCATCAATATGTTTTTGTACGTTTTGATAGCGACGCGCATCCACTATGTCGGGCTTCTGTAGCGCAAGAAAGTCGAGTAGCTGCTTTTCTGATACGAGCAGTGCGTTACTCGTCGCATAGCCGTTGACGACAATTTCACAGCCTGTCGCAACGTCAACTGGCTGCACAATATACGACGCATGGTGCGCATATTTTCGAAAATCTAAAAGATAATGATGCATCGTTTCAGCGAATGTCGTTTCTTTTTTCAGTAGCTGCTGCATAAGTGATGCATCGACAAGTTCACGCATAGACTGCTTCGTAATGCGTTCAAATGCATCCGCAAAAATCGGCTCATCGTCCTCAAGAAGCGGGGCAGCGTAAAACCAACCTTCTAAATCCGTTAGCGAATCGTCCAGTGGTTCATACAATGTTGGCTGTACAAATTCCTTCGTGTAGCGCTTGTTAGACTTTAATGTATACGGCGCGAATTTACCGTTGTCGAGCATTTGTAGTGTGCAAACGAGCCGCTTCTTTTTATCAATTTGATCGATAATAATGCCGTTTTGTAATTGCTGAAGCTGCTTATAATCATCTGCTACAACGTAAAGCAGCTGTGGCACGAATTGATAACGCAGCACGACTTTTCCATCTTTTTTTCGAATGCGCCCGACACTCATCGGCTGAAGCGCATCAAAAAAGGCATTTCCGTCATGAAAGGCAGTATGTAAAGTATAATTACCGCCCTTTAGTGAGCAAACGGTATACCCAAATGTCATAAAAAACACCTCCACAATCATTATACGTCAATGTCCTTTTTCTAGTCAGTACATACGATATATCAATGCGATAGATTAAAAATACATACAAAAAAGAATATCCGACCTATATGTTTTATAAAATAAAACAATCGCTCATAAGCATTTCATAGAAGAAGTTACCTTGATCGCGCATTTTTCTGAAAAAATAATTTGACAATTTTCTTCAATTTGATTACGATGAAAGCAATTACATAACGTGTTACGACAAGGTGTTCGCTTTAAACGCGAACTTAAAAGGGAAGCTTGGTGCGAATCCAACACTGTCCCGCAACTGTAATTCGGAGCTTACTTCTACACGGTGCCACTGATTTAATCGGGAAGGCGAGAAGCGAGCGTTGATGATAAGTCAGGAGACCTGCCTCGATCGAGTACACACCAGTATACCTACGTGGAAATAGGTGGTGTTTTGTGCGAACGATAAAAAGAAATTTTTACTGTTTACATGCGACCACTTATTCGACTATGAATAAGTGGCTTTTTTTATGCCCGTCGCCAAAACGGTTATGTAAAAATTTTTTTGGAGGCGTAAACGATGAAAAAGCGGAAAAAATTGGAGGATGAATCAATGGAGAAATTTGTACTTTATATTCAACAAAGCATTATGGAAAATTACAGCGCAGCAAAGCCGGTGTCACTCGACCGCATTCAGCAAAAGCTGGAGGCACTATATCCGTACGAGCATAACAGCATTGCATACGCGATCGACTACATGAAAGACGAAATTTTAGGTTAACATCTATATATAGGGTGATTGAAATTTAGAATGCGAACAAGGCTCGAAACAACAGGCGGACTCCAACGGGCAAAGCGTGAGCGCGAGACTACAGGCTCAAGCCACGCCTCAATGTGAAGAGCTGACTAACTAAATATTCACCGCCTATATAGGTGAAACGAGAGGTGAAAAAACTTGCCTCAACTACGTTAAATTACTGGGCGTTACTTGCTTGCTGCATTGTCAAAATTCCCCTGCGACACCCTTTAGTGCAGCAGAGGTAACGCCCAATTTTATTATATTTTTCAAGCAACATTTGCAACAAAATACGAAATTTTTTCAATAGCGAGAAAATGATCCATTCGTTACTTTTAAATAATATGTAAAGTACAAATGCATGCGAAAGCGCAAGTAATCGCTCGTTAAACAAAAAAAATCATTTATTACTTGCGAAATGACAGAATATCATATACAATAAAGGAAATAATACGAACAACGCATACAAGATTGAAGAAGTTAGCTATTACAAAGGGTAATCGGGTACTTATTCGATACGTTTTGTAATAGTTAGCTTTTTTTATTCAACATGAGAAAGGCCTATTATTTAATAATTTATTTGGAGGTCATCACAAATGACACAAGGTACAGTAAAATGGTTTAACGCAGAAAAAGGTTTCGGTTTCATCGAAGTTGAAGGCGGAGCAGACGTATTCGCACACTTCTCAGCTATCCAAGGCGACGGTTTCAAAACTTTAGAAGAAGGCCAAAAAGTTGAGTTCGAAATCGAACAAGGCGCTCGTGGTCCTCAAGCTTCTAACATCGTAAAACTTTAATTTTTAATTAATGATTTACACGACCCGTTAAGGTTTATCCTTAGCGGGTTTTTTTGTGCCCAAAAATACATAAGAGGCAGGATTTCCGCTTCTTGTTTCAAGCAAACTTTATACACAAAAAAGGTCGCGCTCGTTGTAAGCACGACCTGAAGCTGTTAGCGCTGCAGCACGTTTAGCTGTAGCAAAACAGAATATACATAACCAATGATAGCGGGGAATAGCACGAAGCCTAACAAACTACCAAACACCCACATGTTAAGCGATGATGTATCGTGCATGGCGCTTTCGACAAGCGAAACCATCGCATAGCTCAGCAACAGCATCGTTAAATTTTTAATGATATGTGATAATAAGCTACGTATTTTATATAATGTCGGCGCGATTCGATCTGTTAGCGCGAAATAGTTTTGTAACTGTGGGCGTTTTTCGATATTGTGAAAAAAAGCATACAGTGCAGCGGCCACAGTCGGAATTAAAAACAATGCATAGCGCGAACCGTAGCTTTCCGTTTGCCCAATCGCTTTAAAATGAATCGGCACCGCTTCTGGTAGCTGTGACCAATGAAATAACGTATAAACAATCGCCAGTCCAACCGACGACAAACCAATTAAATTAAATGCATGCCGCCACCACGTCTTATGAAGTGTAAATTCCATGTTCTTTTGCATATATGTTCACCTCATATTTATTATACGATGATTTTTTCGAAAAAGCCGCTTTTTCTTCATGGCGCTTTGCCGAAGTCGTCATATAAACATACTCAGCAACAAAGACAGTAGCAGAATCTTGTATTTAATGTTTTTAATAAATCCGCTTCTTGTGGACGCACAGAAATGTCCTTTGATGATCGTTTCACGCACGAAGTAAATAGAACGTTTCGATAAAAAAAGCGTAGGCACCACTTGTTCGGCAAAAACAACAAGTAGCACCTACGCGTAAAGGCAATTTATTCAGTTTTAGTGAGAAATATCTTGTACTGAAATACCAGTGTTCGCTTTTACGTCAACTTCACGGTATTTCTTTTCATCTTCAACAGATTGTTTACCACCGATTAATGTACCGATGTAACCACCTAAGAAGCCAAGTGGTACTGAGATTAACGCTGGGTTACCAAGTGGGAATAATGCTTCACCAACGAAGATAGCTGCACCTTCTACTGGATTCCATACGTTTGGCGATAAAGCTACTAGCACTAATGCTGAAATTAAACCTGTTAACATACCTACGATTACACCAGTTGAGTTGAACTTCTTCCAGTAAATTGTGTAAATGATTACTGGTAAGTTCGCTGATGCGGCAATACAGAATGCAAGCGATACTAAGAACGCTACGTTTAACGTTTGAGCACCTAATGCTAATGTGATTGACACAACTGAAATTGTGATTGAACCGATACGAGCTGCAAGTACTTGCTCTTTTTCTGTGATCTTGCCTTTTTTAATGATTTCTGCATAAATGTCATGTGATAGGGCAGAGGCACCTGATAATACAAGACCTGCTACTACCGCTAAGATTGTTGCGAATGCTACTGCGCAGACGAATGAGAATAAAATGTCGCCGCCAAGAGCTTCGGCAAGAAGTGGAGCCGCCATGTTACCAGCTGGGTTCGCTGCAATAATTGCATCTGAACCTACGAACGCTGCTGCACCAAATCCTAAGAAAATTGTTAATACGTAGAAGATACCTACGATCCAAGTTGCCCAAATAACTGAAGAACGAGCTGTTTGTGCATCTTTTACTGTGAAGAAGCGCATTAAAATATGTGGTAAACCTGCTGTACCAAGTACAAGTGCGATCATCATTGAGATTGTATCTAAACCGTTTGTATATTTAATACCTGGGTTTAAGTATGCTGCACCATGTTCAGTTGCTGTAGACATGTGGCTGAACATTGTAATGATATTGAAGTCGAACTTTGCAAGTACTAAGAATGAAATAATTACTGTACCAATCATTAAAAGACCTGCTTTAATAATTTGTACCCAAGATGTTGCTGTCATACCACCGAATAATACGTATGTAGTCATCATGAAACCTACTAGTAATACGGCAACCCAGTAGTCAATACCAAGTAATAATTGGATAAGTGCCCCAGCACCTACTAATTGTGCAATCATGTAGAATAACACGATTGTAATTGTTGATAACGCTGCTGTTCCACGTACTTTTGGTGTATTGAAACGAGCTGTAATCATATCGGCTAATGTGAATTTACCTAAGTTACGTAGTGGCTCAGCTACGATGTAAAGTACAACTAAATAAGCAACTAAGTAACCGATCGAGAAGAAGAATCCATCGAATCCGAATAATGCGATCGAACCGGCGATACCAAGGAACGAAGCAGCTGATAAGTAGTCACCAGCGATTGCTAGTCCATTTTGCCAGCCCGTTAAACCACCGCCAGCTGTGTAGAAATCAGATGCTGAAGATGTTTTACGTGATGCCCACCATGTTACAACTAACGTAGAACCTACGATTAAGACGAAAAACGCTATTGCTGTGAATGAAAGATCGTTCATTAGCGAGCACCCCCATTAGAAACATATTCTGCAATGATTGCTTTTGCTTCTGCATCAAACTTGTTCGCTTTTGCAACGTAGAAGTGACAAAGACTCCACGTCATAACGAACAAACCAGCTGCGTACAACCATACCCAAGAAATTCCCCCGAATGCTTCTTGGTGTAACACGGTTGTGTAAGACGTTAAAATCGGCAACATCATGTAAGCGACTAAGAAAATCACCGTAATACCCCATAAAAAGCCACTCTTACGTTTTACAAGTGCTTTGAATGATTGTTGCTCTGCGATTTTATCGTAGTCAACGATATCTTTTTTTACTTCCGCCATACGCACTCCACCCCTTTGTTTGTTTTCTCTACTTTATGTAGCAATTTTTCTGTAATTCACTGGCTACAATTTCATATTATGATACCGTTCACAAAATTGCAATAAAATTATTTTAAAAATTTTTATAAAAAATCGGTTTTTTCGATAAAAAAGCGGATAATTCGTTGGAATCTATGGTTTTTACTATTTTTGCAGTTGAAAGGGTTTACACGAGTACGACAACATTTGGCAGAAAACTTGAGAAACGTGTTCGCTTTCGTGTAACATGAGGGAAAAAAGGAGCTGAAAACGACTTGAAGTGGATTTTATTTGATTTTGACGGCACGCTCGTCGATTCTGCCGCAGCTTTTGTACACGCGTGGAACGAGGCATCACCGAAGTATGGATTCAAGCCGCTTCGCTTAGAGGACGTGCCATCTTTATTGAAGTACACAATTAAAGAACGTGCCGCTATGTATGACTTTCCGATGTATAAGCTGCCGATCATTTTACCCGGCATATATAAAACATATCGCCAAAATATGCACCTCATTACGCTGAAGCCAAACGCGAAAGAAACGATTGAACGCTTGCTCCAAAAAGGGTATCGGCTAGCGGTACTATCAAGCAACGACCGCCAAAACATCACGACTTTTTTACAGCAGCACGAGCTAGAAGGTTTTGAAGAAATTTTAACATCGAGCAAAATTTTTGGGAAGGACGCAGTGATGAAAAAGTTTTTGAAATCGCAAGCTCTGCGTTGTGAGGACGTGCTGTACGTAGGAGACGAGCTGCGAGACATCGTTGCTTGTGAGAAGGTCGGGCTACCGATTGCGGCCGTGTCATGGGGCTTTGACGCACGCACACTGCTACAATCAGGCAACCCACCATACATTGTCGATGATTTTTATGCGCTGCACGACACGATTGAACAACACTTTGCGAGCGTGAATGTGAAATAGAGCAGAAAAAAAGGAGTGTGCCAAATTTGGCGCACTCCTTTTTCATGCATATTAGTGAGAAATATCTTGTACAGAAATACCTGTATTTGCTTTTACGCGAATTTCTTTGTAAATGCGTTCTGCTTCTGCTTGGTTTACTTTTTTCGCGCCGATTACTGAACCTAACCAACCTGCGAAGAAACCAAGTGGAATTGTGATAATTGCTGGTACTGCTAAATTTACTAATGGATCACCAACGAAGATTGCGTTACCAGTTGGAGACCAGAAGTTTGGACCCATTGCACCTAAAACTAAACATGATACTAAACCTGTTACCATTGCTGCTACTGCACCAGTAGAGTTGAACTTTTTCCAGTAAATTGTGTATAAAATTACTGGTAAGTTTGCAGATGCACCGATACAGAATGCAAATGATACTAAGAATGATACGTTTAAGCTTTGTGCGAATAATGCTAAAATGATTGACACGATTGCGATAGAGATTGAACCGATACGAGCTGCTAAAACTTGCTCTTTTTCAGTTAACTTACCGTTTTTAATAATTTCACCGTAAATGTCATGTGAGATGGCAGATGCACCTGTTAATACTAAACCAGATACTACCGCTAAGATCGTTGCAAATGCTACTGCACCGATGAATGATAATAAAATGTTACCGCCTAAGAATTCAGCAAGTAATGGAGCCGCTGTATTACCAGCAGAGCTTTCTGCGATAATTGCGTCGATACCTACGAAGTGCATTGCACCGAATCCTAAGAAAATAGTTAAAGAGAAGAAGATTGCTGTAATCCAAGTCGTCCAAGAAATTGAAGAACGAGCTGTTTTTGCGTCTTTTACTGTGAAGAAACGCATTAAAATGTGTGGTAAACCAGATGTACCAAGTACTAATGCCATCATCATTGAAACTGAGTCAATAGAAGATGTGTATTTTAAACCTGGAACTAAATACTCTTCACCATGCTCTGTTGCGATTGTATCGAACATTGTCATGATATTGAAATCGAATTTGATTAATACTAAAACTGCTAAAATACCTGTACCGAATAATAAAAGACCGGCTTTAATAATTTGTACCCAAGATGTTGCTGTCATACCACCGAATAATACGTACGTTGTCATCATAACACCTACGATTAATACGGCTAACCAGTACTCAATACCGAATAATAATTTAATTAATGCGCCTGCACCTACTAATTGTGCGATCATGTATAAAATTACGATAATGATTGTACCTGTTGCGGCAACTCCGCGAATACGCTTTTCGTTAAAACGTGCTGTTAACATATCTGCTAATGTGTAACGACCTAAGTTACGCATTGGCTCTGCGATAATGTAAAGAAGTACTAAGTTGGCTACTACATAACCTACTGAGAAGAAGAATCCGTCAAATCCTGTTAATGCGATGGCACCGGATACCCCTAAGAATGCTGCTGCCGATAAGTAGTCACCTGCGATAGCAAAGCCGTTTTGCCATCCTTTTAAACCGCCACCAGCTGTATAGAAGTCAGCTGCTGATGATGTACGTTTTGCTGCGATGTACGTTACAACTAATGTTAAACCTACAATACCTAAGAAAAAGGCAATTGATGTAAAATTCATATTATTTTCCCCCTTGCTGGAACTCCGCGATTACTGCCGCTGCTTCTTTATCAAATTGTGTTGCTTTTCGTACATATACTGTACATAACACAATCGTCATAATGAATAGCGCCGCACTGTAAATCCAAACGCCCGTAATGTTGCCAATCCATTTTTGTTGTAGTACAGAAGTGAAGGCTAAAATTGGTAATAGAATATAGAACGTTAAGAATCCTCCAGCCATACTAAACAAGAACGTATTTTTCTTTTTTACGAAGTGATTAAACGAGTCTAATTTTTCAATTGCTTCGTAATCGATGTGATCTACTGGTTTGTTAGCCATGTAATTTCCCCCTTATGTAAAATAAATCTGCTTAACACCTGAAATCTCTTTGCTCCTCCGATGTATGAGCTTTATTTTAGAGACAAATTCGCTATAATGCAATACTAATTTTTTAGAGTAGTCTGAAAAATATGTATAAAACAGAATGCAGAAATTCGTTGTTTTAAGTAGATTTTACATGCAAAAACTATAAAATTCGTTCATCGAAAGAAAGCATGCGTAGAATAATATACCAACAAACTTATACATCTTTTTGAGAAAAAAAATGCACAAAGAACGATTATTATGTGGATAAAAATGGATTTCAATATATAGTTTTGAAATTAGGATACAATATAGTTGTATTAGTACAGTTTTGTTTGCGCTTCCAATAAACGTTGCTTTTTTTCACCCTTTTTAACATGTTAAGTGCTTTTTATATGTTTCGTGTCGATTATTTTCTGTTTTATGTGAAATAGAGCAAAAAAATACTACTTTTAGGCAGAACAGCCGTGTATTCCCTTGTTTCTATGACATATTGCCGTCATGAAATATGAAAAATCCTGTGCGTAGTTTTAAAAATTCAGAAAGAGGGCAAAGATTTAGACTAATCATTGCCCTTATTGGAAATTGTGATATTATGGACGAAGTTACTGGTGGATATATAAATAGGGGGAGAACAATATGAAAATTAAAACGGCTTTATTCAGCGTACTGATCATCGCCAGCGTTTTAGGAGTCATTGCATTCGTTGGCTCATACATGCTGACAAACAATATGGACACGCTTCAACAAACGTATGAGGAGGAACTCGAAATACTGAAGCTGAAGGCGGACTTAATCGTCGTATCCGATCAGCTAACAGCAAATGCACGCGCGTACGTCAACACAAAGCAACAAAGCTTTTATGAGGATTACATGACGGAGGTAAACGAAACGCAAACGTACGCACGTATTATTGAACAGTTTGACAGCTTATTGCCACAAAATATTTTAACGGTTGTTCAGCAAATTCAAGCCGAGTCCGCTAAGCTTGCTCAGCAGGAGATGGACGCATTTGATGAACTCACAGCAGGCAATGACGCACAAGCAATTGATTTCATGTATAACAATGCGTACATCGCTTCAAAAAATACAATTAACGGGCTGCTTACGACATTTGATACGGAACTCGATGTATGGATGACCGAAAAGGTGGAAGCGGCAAAGCAGTCTGGACAAGTTAGCATGCTAGTCCAAATCAGTTCACTCGTGCTGTTCTTCTTATTTGGTGTTGCAGCGATTTTCTTCGTGCTGAGCAAAGTAAAGCCACTTGCCGCATTGACAGCTGCAACAGAAGAAATGGCGACGGGGAATTTAACGGTTGCGTTACCATCAGTGAGCGACAAAGCAAAAGATGAAGTATCCATTATGGCACGCTCATTTGCGACGATGATTCAAAACGTAAAAAGTGTACTGCATACGGTGAACGATACGAGCGAGGAGCTAACGTCATCTGCTGGAGCGCTACTACAGAATGCGAATCAGACCGCACATACGTCTCAGCACGTCACAGATGTCGTTAGTGGCATCGCACAAGGAGCCGGCATGCAAGGGAAGCAAATTCAAGAAAGCTCTCACGCAATGAATGAGGTCGCAACAAACATTACGCAAATTGCGGCAACCACTTCTGAAGTGGCGATTTCATCCGAGGACGCCTCACAAAAAGCACGTAACGGCGGCGAGCAAATCGAGCATGCGGTTACAGATATGAAGGAAATAGAAAATGTCATGACCGAAACAATGTTTGTTATTGACCAGCTTGCGATGCGCTCACAAGATATCGAAAACATCGTATCCGTTATCGTCGGCATTGCAGACCAAACGAATTTACTCGCACTCAATGCATCAATTGAAGCGGCGCGTGCAGGGGAAGCAGGAAAAGGTTTCGCAGTCGTAGCGGATGAAGTACGAAAACTCGCAGAACAATCGACTGTGTCTGCACAGCAAATTGCCCAAATCATTCAAGCGATTCAACAAGATACACAAAATACTGTTATGCAAATGGCACGCGTGAACGAAAAAGTCGAAGCGGGCGTATCGACAGTGAGCAAAACAGGGCAATCGTTTGCGGAAATTATCGCTTCAACACAATACGTAACGAAGCAAATTCAAGACGTATCAACGGTGTCACAGCAAATGGCGGCCGCTTCACAGCAAATTTCAGCGACGGAGGAAGTCAATCACTTCAAGCTACGATAATGTATTGGCACAAAACCACTTTCCTTTATCGGTGAGTGGTTTTTACGCGACTTTGTATAGAAGAAACTCCCTATTTCTTTTACACTAAGAGGAAGGGGGAGATACTATGAAAGTTCAACAATGGCTACAGCAAGCAAAGCGCATCGTCGTATTAACAGGGGCAGGTATGTCAACAGAAAGTGGCATTCCAGATTTTCGTTCAAAAGAAGGGCGCTGGCGCAATATCGACCCGATGACCGTTGCTACGACAGACGCTTACGCACATAATTATGATTTGTTTTACGACTTTTACCGCGCGCGCAAAGCTGCCGTTAACTGTTTAAGTGCCTCAACTTGATCCGCGTAATCATCCGCATCTTTTACTTCTTGTAATGCTTGTTCAACTGCTTTTTGTTCTGTGACCTCTTTACTGTTGACTGCCGCCCAATCGAGTTCAAATTGTGCAATTGCTAGATCGACGTTCGCAGCATTTTCTTGCTTCGCGTTAATGAGTGCATCGCTAATCGAAATATATAAATGGCTATAGGACGTCGCAGCAAATGCAGGCATTACACACATCAGTAGAAGCACACACACTAAACTACAGCGCATTAATAAGTGTTTCACCTAAATAGCCTCCTTCCTTCACACCCGGAAGACAAGCAAATAATCCACTGCCTCGATGTGTAATATATTCATTCATTTTATCTTCACGCCCAAAGCTGTTTTGAATTTTAATGAATTGCTCTGGTGACTTTTGGAATGAAATAAAGAGCTGCCCCGCGTCATGTGCACCTGTTTTATCAATAATGCCTGACACATAGGAGAAGGAGCGACGCAGCATTTGCATACCTGTTCGCTTCGCTAAGTGAACATGCGATATTTCAGGAATAACGTAATTGCCGTCGCTATCTTTTTCCTCAATATCAAAATCTGCAAATTCATCATGCTTTCCAATCGGCGCTCCACTATCACGATGGCGTCCGAACGTCATTTCTTGATCCTTTAGTGACGTACGATCCCATGTTTCTAAATGCATTTGGATGAGACGAACAGCTAAATAGCTACCATTTTTCATCCAACCTTTGTCACACCACACAATATCGTTATATGCTGTTTTATCGGTCGGGTTAGCCGTGCCATCTTTAAATGCAAATAAGTTACGCGGCGTGCCACCGTTTGTCGGAAATGAGTTAAAGCCTGATTGCGTCCAATGAATTTCGACCAAACTAGAAGCAGCTCGCACTAAATTGCGAACTGCGTGAAACGCTACTTGAGGATCATCTGCACATGCTTGTATGCACAGATCCCCTCCAGTAAGCTCTTTTTGTAATTGGTCTTTCGGGAAATGAGGTAAATCTTCTAGCTCTTTTAGGCTATGGTGATGCAGAGGATACGAATAAAATTTGGAACTACTTCTTATCAAAAGGTGAGCAAACATTTAAAGCAAATGAAGAAACGACATGGAAAGTTGGCGGTTCATTTAAAGCGAACTTACAACTAGATGAAACGAACTTCAAGGAAGGTGACATTACCTTAAATGGTCACGGCTCAATTGAAGATTCACATGAAAATACGATTACATCCGTGCTTGTAAACCAAACATCTGACTATAGTATTTCAAATGATACAGACGTAGCATACACACTAAAAAATGGTGAAATTGTTGAAGCGGCAGTAGACGCAGATGGTCATTATACAATTGCACACAGCGCTGCCCCTCCTGCTGATGCGAAAAGCTTCAAGCCTATTTTAAAAATTTACGATTCAACTAAAAATGTGCTATTCGAAAAAGCAGATTTAGCGTATTACACAGACATTGAAAATATTGAGCTAAAAAATGTAACGGCCGGTACGTACACAGCAGAGCTTGCACTTGCCGCTTCACCACAAGGACCGATTGCAGTAAGTAAAACATTCACAGTAGAAGCACCTGAGGAAAATACAGAAGGTGAAAACGAAGTACCAACAACTCCACCGACTGGGGAAGTAGAAGTACCGACGCCTCCTACTGAAGAAACAGATGATAATACAGAATCGACGGAAGAACCAACAAAGCCAACACCTTCTCCGTCACCAGCACCAACATCACCTGCAATGCCAGCACAACCTTCTACTCCAGCGCCAACACCTTCTCAACCAGATGAAGAGGTAGAAGAAGAGCAGAAGCCTGAAGAAGGTGAAAATGAAGAGCAACCGGAGGAACAGCCTGAAGAGCAACCAACGATCGACGAGGAAACAGAAAATACACAACAAATTACTGCTGAAGCAATTGAAAATAACGACAAAGTAGAACTTGTATTAGACGATGTGAAAGTTGTTATTCCAACACAGCAACTTGCAGTACAAGACCACACTGTAAACGTAGCAGAAGAAAACGGCGTATTAACATTCTCTACGACGACGAGTGATTCAAATGAAGAAGTCGTATTTACTGATTATGTAGAGCTAACATTCTCTGCGACGAAACTGTCAGATGAAACGAACATCGCATTTGTGCGCTTATTAGAAGATGGTACGAAGGCAAGTGTTCCACACACAGTAAAAGACGGCATGGTCACATTAAAAGTACATCAAGGTGGTACGTTCACCGTTGCCCAACAAACGAAAGATTTTAGCGATATTCAAGCAGATGGTCATGCACCGTATATTGAAGAGCTAACGAAGCGTTTAATTGTACAAGGTAAAACAGATAGCACATTTGAGCCAAACAGCACATCAACACGCGCACAATTCGCAGCGATTATTGCTCGCGCGTTAGACTTAAAGCATGCAGGAACGACGACATTTACTGATACAAAAGGCAAATGGTTTGAGCAGGACGTGCAAGCATTATTTGAAACAGGCATTATTAAAGGAACGTCACCACAAACGTTCGCGCCAAATGCGGCCATTACACGTCAGCAAGCTGCACTGATGATGATGCGTCTTGTCACGTACTTAAACATCGACACAAACGTAAATGTAGCACCAGCAA
>JAXJTE010000209.1:0-43042 GCA_036309765.1 Caryophanon sp.
CAAAACAGCAGAAGCCCGCAATCAAAGACACCTTCTTTCGAAAATTTGTATAGCTCTCCGATAAAATCCCTCAAAAAAAGAGCATTCAACATTAGAAAAACAAAAATCGGCTTGGATTTAGTTAGTCATGAATAATTCAGGGGTGCAATTGTATATTTAAATTCTTTTTTTACTTCTTTGCCACCAAATACGACTAACGCTTTCACTGTCATCGATTCGTTAATTTGAATCGGTGTTTCGTACACTGTGCTTTCTACTGTTGGCTCTGTGCCATCTGTCGTGTAGTAAATTTTCGCATCGTCATAAATTGTCGTTAGCTCAAGCGTTGTGCCTTCCTTTACTGCACTTGTACCTTTTGACGCCGTAAGCTCCCCTTCGAACTGCGCTAAATCCCACACTTGTACGCGGTATGTGCCGTTATTGTTGCCAACGATTCCTGTTACGTTCACAACCTCGCCTGTTTTAAACGCTTCTTTAAACGCTGTACCTGTTAAGCCCCCGCGAGAATCGTTATAAACGACAACTTTTTTACCGTCTTCTGTTAATACGTTCATCGTGAAGTTATCGTAGCTATCTGTCGTTACGTCCGTTACTGTCACTTGCTCTAATTGTACAAGCTCACCTAAATACGAATCGTCAATCGCTGCTGGTGCTATTGTTTGTACAGTTGGTAATTCCTTCGTGCCAACGATTTCAATGTTTGTTGGACCGATTTGTACTTCACCATTATATGCGCCGCGCTTTCCTTCAACGACAAGCTCTTGCCCTACGCTAAAGCCTGAGCCTGGTGAATAGATGAAAATACCTGCTGTTTCGTCTTGTACGTAAAACGATCCTGCGCCGTTAAAACCTGGCTTAGACGTAATAACACCTGTAAATTTCACATTGTCGCCAACTGTTGCTGCACGTGCTGTCGCTACGTCCGTCGTTGGCATTTCAATTACTTCCTCCACGCCATCTTCTACTAATTTAAATGCCGCTTCGCCAAGTGCTTTCAGTTGTAGCTTGCCATTGTAATTTGCAGATACGCCGATTACATCTACAGTATCGCCGTTGTTATAGCCCGCTTCTACAAATTGGTCATAGTTGAAGCCACTACGATTATCAAGACGTACTGTTACATCTGCTTGCCCTTCTTTTTTCGCAACAAATTCAAACGTACCGTAACCTTGTGCCACTAGATCGCTCACCTTTACATCTTTTAATGTAATAAGCTGACCTTGATTGTCCATCGTTACTGTCGCTTCTTTTGGAGATACGACTACATCACTTTCGATTTTTTCAATAGCTGTCTCTGCAATTTGTAGCTCACCGTTACGCTCAGATACTGCACCTGTAATGCGCACCGTATCACCAGCTGCATAGTCTTCTTTTGTCGTATAAACGAAAATACCACCTGTAGCATCTTGTACATAAAATGCTTTATTACTTCCTGCAAAGCCTGGTAATGTCGTAATGATACCTTCCACTGTTACAGTTTGTCCTGCTACACGCGCATCTGCAATTGTACTTACACTTACCTCTTCAGCTTGTACGGTTGGTGCGATTGCTGTCGTTACGAGCGCAGTCGCTGCTAAAAACTTTGTTGTTTGTTGTAATTTTTTACGTTTCGTCATTGTATAATTGCCTCCATGTCGTTTTCATCTTTTTTCAATATAGCGAGGAATAAATTATGCTTCAATAGCGATACACTCGTCTGACATCGGAGGTCTGTACGCTTTATAACAACAAAAAACACAAGCGTTCGCGTTTTGCGATGCACTTGTGCCGAAGATGTATAATTTTTAAGCCTCGATTTTTTGTTGTGTACGAAGCTGTTTACGTTCCTGTAGTCGTTTGCGGTCTTGCTCTGATTGCGCATTATACTTCGGTAACATCAGTAGCTGATACGCATTAACCGCAATTAATGGAAACAGCAATAATGCGACGTAGCTATCACTTGTCGATGCGCGTCCCATTAACGCAATGAGCCATTCAAGCGACGTTACGACAATCATGAAAAATAACGCCGAAATGAACACATGCTTTTTGCCTGTCATTTTTACTTTTTGCATCGCTGTCACGATCGCACTGCTAATCAGGACGACAAGAAGTACAATGTAAAACGCGTGCTGCTGCCATGTGTTCGCATCGGGCATAAAACGGAATATGACTAAATCGACAAGCACGACGACAATGAGCAACATTTGCACCCAGTTCCAAAGTGTGAGCGTTTTAAACACGCCAACACCAATTTGATGAATCGTTAAATACGCAAAATACCCTGCCTGTGAAATGACCGCCATCGTGACACCTAGCACGAACATCCACACGAACGTTGCCACCACTTCACCGTACTCACCCTCCTGCAAAAACGGCGCGTACACATCATACCGAATAAAAAAACTTGCCACGCCTGTTAACGCCCCACCTAATAAAATGCCCCAAAACGCGAATTTCATAAAGTTCCGTATCGTCATCCCCTTTAACCCCCAATGCTCATTTTTTCTAATATACGCACATATGTACATCGAAACGTAACGCTTTTCCTTATTTTATCAAACGACACGTGGCGACGAAAGCAAAAAGCGCCACCCTTTCATAACGAAAGAGTAGCGCCGTATATTATTTCGCTAATTTATCGATGACGTTTTGTGCCATTTCTAAGTAAAGCTTACCTGTTGGATGTGCTTCTGCATATACAGAAGGTGCGAAGTCTTCATCGTTCCAATCTGGTTGCCCTAGTGGAATTTGACCGATTAACTCTGTGCGTAATTCTTCAGCAAGCTTCGGACCGCCGCCTTTACCGAATACGTACTCGCGCTCACCTGATTTTGATTCGTACCATGCCATGTTTTCCACAACACCAAGAATTTCGTGATCTGTTTGTAACGCCATCGCCCCAGCACGAGCCGCAACGAATGCTGCTGTTGGGTGTGGAGTTGTTACAACGATTTCTTTTGATGCCGGTAACATTTGGTGAATATCAAGTGCGATATCGCCTGTGCCTGGTGGTAAGTCTAATAATAAGTAATCAATTTCGCCCCACTCAACGTCGCGGAAGAACTGATCAAGTACTTTCCCAAGCATTGGACCACGCCAAACGATCGGTGCATTGTTTTCAACGAAGAAGCCCATTGAAATGACTTTTACGCCTAAACGGTCTACTGGGAAAATGCGGTCGTTTTTCACAACTGGCATTTCTTGTACGCCCATCATGTCCGGTACGCTGAAGCCGTAAATATCCGCGTCGATTAACGCTACTTTTTTGCCTAAGCGTGCAAGTGCCACGGCTAAGTTAACAGAAACAGTTGATTTCCCTACGCCGCCTTTACCTGATGCAATCGAGATGAACTGCACTTTTGATAACGGTGATAAAATATCTTGTGCTTCTGATTCCGTTGCTTGTCCGCGGAATTGCTCAAGTTTTTCTTTTGAAAGCTCTTCGAAGCGAATACCAACTGTGTTTGCGCCCGCTTCTTTTAGCTTCTCAACCACTTTCATTTGTAGCTGCATTTGCTCTGGTGTATTTGTTTTTGTGATTGCAACTTTCACGCTCACATGGTTTTTTTCTTCTTTAATCGAAACGCTTAAAATGCCGTCTGTCTCTTGTAACGTTCTATGTAAAAACGGATCTTCTAATTGGCCAAGAATTTCACGGACTTGTTGCTCGTTAATCAAGTAAAACACTCCCCTAAATCTGTAAGATACGTCCTATTATAGCATAACTATTTCTCGATTCGGCTATGATATGTTTGGAAGCAGATTCTCGTCTTCATTGAAAATATGTTTTAACATTTCACATTCATTACTTCATCAAATACGTTGATTAAGCTATTCGCTTCAGGCGGCTCGGTTCTCGTTGATGTACGCTCTGCCCGCTCGCGTTCCTGGGGCTCGCGGCGACGCTTCCATCAACTTTTAGCTTCAGCCTAATTCATCATCAAAATTTATATGCCTACATGTTTTGAAATCTAAGCGAATATCAATTTTTTCTCTCCGCTCCCCGAAAAATAGGCATAAAAAAACACGCTCCGACAAATGTCGGAACGTGTTTTGAAACTCTGTACAAACCAAAATTAACGTTTAGAGAACTGAGGTGCACGACGAGCGCCTTTAAGACCGTATTTTTTACGTTCTTTCATGCGTGAGTCACGAGTTAATAAGCCTGCAGCTTTTAAAACTGGGCGGAATGCTGGGTCAACTTGTAGTAATGCGCGAGCAATACCGTGACGTACAGCACCAGCTTGACCAGTGTATCCACCACCGTTAACGTTTACGTGGATATCGTAGCTTCCTGTAGTTTCAGTTGCTACTAATGGTTGTTTAATTACTTCACGTAACGCTGCGAATGGTACGTACTCTTCGATGTCACGTTTGTTGATTACGATGTTGCCTTCGCCTGGTACTAAACGTACGCGGGCTACTGAACTTTTACGGCGACCTGTGCCGATGTATTGAACTTGTGCCAAGGTTGTATCCTCCTTTTATTATTATCCGCGAAGCTCGTATGCTTCTGGTTTTTGTGCTGCGTGTGGGTGCTCTGTACCAGTATAAACGTTTAATTTACCAAACATTTTACGGCCTAAAGAGTTCTTTGGAAGCATCCCTTTGATAGCTAACTCAAGCATTTGAGTTGGGTATTTTTCTTTCATTTCGCCAGCTGTGCGTTGTTTTAAGCCGCCTGCGAATTGAGTGTGACGGTAGTAAATTTTACCTTGTAATTTATTACCTGTTAACTCGATTTTTTCTGCGTTGATGATGATTACGTGATCACCTGTGTCAACGTTTGGTGTGAATGTTGGTTTATGTTTACCACGTAAAATAGCAGCTACTTCAGAAGCTAAACGACCAAGTGTTTGGCCTTCAGCGTCGATAACTAACCATTTACGTTCTACTTCGTGACCTTTAGCCATGAATGTTGTACGCATGTATATATCCTCCTAATCGATATGATTACCGTTATTTTTCATTAGTTACACTCTATAAGTTTCGGGGCTTATTATTGTGGTGGTAATGAAAATACCATACATCATCTTATAACGAATTTAATTTAAAGTCAAGCATAAAAAGTGAACACCTGGTAAAGTTGTTAAACGCCTAGTAATACACGTGTTCCAAGTATAATCCGTTCGGCGGGGCTGTTTTTCCCGCCAATTTTCGGTCCTTACTTTCGATTATTTTTTGTACATTTTGTGGCGTTCGCTTCCCGATGCCAACTTCCCACAATGTGCCCGCAATAATGCGCACCATATTATATAGGAAACCATTACCCTCAATTGCCATGTGCAGCTCTTCACCGTGAAAATCAATCGTAATGCTCTCCACCGTACGCACTTTATCTTGCACGCTCGTATTTGCCGCACAAAAGCATGAAAAGTCATGTTCCCCTAGGATAAACTGCGCCGCCTCACGCATCTTTTTCACGTCAGGCTTCACACCGTTTGTTTCCGTTGTATAATGGCGACGAAACGGGCTTTGTACCGCCGCTGTATGCCAAATGTAACGGTAGCGCTTGCCCGACACGCTGTAACGCGCATGAAAATCCGATGCTACTTCTTCACAATGCAGCACGCGAATGTCACGCGGCAGCTGCACATTTAACGCCTTCATGTAGCGCTCTGGCGGAATCGTTAACGTCGTATCAAAATGAATGACTTGCGCTGTCGCATGTACACGCGCATCGGTACGTCCACTCGCTGTAATTTTCACAGGCGTATCTTTATGCATCACTTGTAACACTTTTTCGATTTCTAGCTGTACGGTACGCGCTCCTGGCTGCACTTGATAGCCTGAAAAGTCCGTCCCGTCATAGCTAATGATCATCTTTAATCGTCTCATGTTGCTACCCTCTTACTAAAAATAGTCCTACTGCTAATGCAATAAGCGCCACTAAAATGACTGTATCACGTAGCTGCCAGTTTAACTGACGATAACGTGTACGCCCTTCACCGCCTCGGTAGCCGCGCACTTCCATCGCCGTCGCTAAATCCTCCGCTCGTTTAAACGCACTGACAAATAGCGGCACAAGTAATGGCACAACTGCTTTAATGCGGTCTTTTATCGGCCCTGCACTTAAATCCGAGCCACGAGCCATTTGCGCCTTCATAATTTTATCCGTTTCGTCCATTAATGTCGGAATAAAGCGCAGCGCAATCGACATCATTAGCGCTAATTCATGTACCGGGAACTTCACTTTTTTCAATGGATTCAGCAGCACTTCAAGCCCATCCGTAATCGAGATTGGCGACGTCGTAAGCGTTAAAATCGTCGTCATAAACACAAGTACAAGGAAACGGATCGAGATGAAAATACCTTGTCGCAACCCTTCCTCATATACTTTCAAGAAACCTAGCTCAAATAATAGCTCGCCCTCTTTCGTAAACAAAATATGAATGAAGAACGTAAACACAAGTAACAGTAACACCGGCTTGAGCCCGTTAATAATAAAGTACGGACGAATGCGACTAAGGAGCATTACTAAAAATGTAAAGCCAATGAGTATGCCGTACGTAATCGCGTTGTTTGCAAGAAACACAATAATAATAAAGCCAAACACAAACAACAGCTTCGCGCGTGGATCAAGCTTATGCACAAACGATTCACCCGGAATGTAGCGACCAAAAATCATCTTCTCCATCATGCGCGTCCACCTGCCTTTATATATGCGGCAAGCTGCTGTGCAAAATGCTCCTCCGTTAACGAAAGCTCTGGCAACGGCTCGCCAATCAATTTCTCTACCCTACGTTGAAACGCAACTAATCGTGGCAACTCTAAACGATACTCATGTAGCTTTGCCTCGTCGCTAAACAGCTCTGTCGGTGTCCCTGTCAGCACGCAGCGACCTTCATGCATGATTGATACGTAATCCGCATAACGCGCCGCATCCTCCATGCTGTGCGTCACGAGAATCGTCGTTAAGCCACGCTCCTTATGCAAGGCGTAAAACATATCCATAATTTCACGCTGTCCACGCGGGTCAAGCCCTGCTGTTGGTTCATCGAGTACGATTACGTCTGGCTCCATCGCTAGCACGCCTGCAATCGCTACACGACGCATTTGCCCACCTGATAAATCAAACGGTGATTTCTCTAGCACGCTTTCTGGTAAGCCTACGAGCGTAATGAGTTCCTCTGCACGCTTTTTCGCCGCGGCTTCTGTCATGCCAAAGTTCATCGGTCCAAACATAATGTCCTTTAGCACCGTTTCCTCAAATAGCTGATGCTCTGGAAACTGAAATACGATGCCAACTTTTTGGCGCACTTCTTTTAAATTCTTTTGCTTCTTCCCTGCTTCAATAACACGCTCACCAATGACAACCGTTCCACTCGTCGGACGCAGTAGCACATTGAAATGCTGCAACACCGTCGACTTTCCTGAACCAGTATGCCCAATAATTGCTTGATACGTGCCTGATTGAATGTGCATATTCACGTCATACAACGCGCGCTTTTCAAACGGTGTTCCTTTAGCGTATGCATATTCTACTTGTTGAAGTTTGATGTCCATAGATCATTCACCAGCTCTTCTTCTGTAAGATGTTGTCCTGTTAACTGCACGCCTTGCTGTTGCAATAAGCGCGACACTTTCATCGCAAACGGCAAATCAAGCCCAAGTGCCGTCAATTCATCACCGAGCGCGAAAATTTCGGTCGGTGTTCCTTCAGCAAACTTCTTGCCACCATTCATAAATAATACGCGGTCTGCAAGCATTGCTTCTTCTAAATCATGCGTAATCGAAATAACCGTTAAACCTGTTTCACGTCGCAGCTGTTGCACCGTCTGTAGCACCTCTATACGCCCTTGTGGATCGAGCATAGACGTTGCCTCATCTAAAATCAAAAGCTTAGGACGAAGCGCTAGTGCCCCTGCAATCGCAACACGCTGCTTTTGCCCGCCCGATAAATGATGCGGCTCATGATTTAAAAAGCCGTCCATTTTTACTTGCGCAAGTGACTCATGTACACGCTTCACCATATCATCAAAAGCTACACCACTATTTTCAAGCGCAAACGCGACATCATCTTGCACCGTCGCCCCTACGAACTGATTGTCTGGATTTTGAAACACCATGCCCATTTGCGAGCGCACGTCCCATAAATTGTCCTCTGTTAGTACGTCGCGGTCAAAGCGAACTTCTCCTGACGTCGGAGCAAGTAAGCCGTTCATAAGCTTCGCGATCGTCGACTTGCCCGAACCGTTATGCCCAACAATCGCAATCCATTGCCCTTTTGATATCGAGAAGCTAACGTTATCGACTGCATTTTTACCATTTGGCTCTTCTGGCGCATATGAAAATGTCACTGCATTGAGTGATAAAATTTCTGTCATTTTTGTGCGTCTTCCTTTCTACTCTCAGCTCAAAACTAAACTATTTATAAGCATGTCGGTTAGCCAATTGTAAATGGCTAGGAGCAATGTGGCGAGACTCCTTGGGGAATGGCTTGAGACTTGAGACCCCACTAGACGTGACAACGTCGAGGAGGCTCAAGCCACGCCCCAGGAAAGCGAAGTCGCAACACGCAACTAGCCAACACATTGCTAATTCGCATATATGCTAAATACTAAGTTACACTGTTTTTCACGCACTGACCACCGTTATTGCTTGGAAAAATAAAAAAGCATCAGCAGAAAATTTCTGCTAATGCCCTTTATTTACAAGCGTCATACAAAATATGTATGAATAAAAAAGCGCGCACCTCATTCAGAGAAATGCGCTTGTACATTTAAAAGTGAAGAACACGGCTGCTCATTTCCGTGTCCTTTTGAATGAGGTGCGAGAGCTAAACGAGACGCCACTATTTGCATAGCCCGCTCATCATAACGCTCAGCTTAATTATTGTCGTATAAATCATTTTTGGCTTTGTGTAAAAAAAGAGAGTGCCGCTCCACCGGTGAACCGGCTTCGACGGACACCCTCACTTACCTCATATTTATGATTAAACTAATTCAATCACAACTACAGGTGCACCGTCACCACGGCGAGGACCTACTTTAAGAATACGAGTGTAACCACCTTGACGCTCTGCGTAACGTGGAGCAACATCGTCAAATAATTTTTGAAGTGCGAAAACAATGTTCTCGTTACCTTCAGCATCAGTTGTAGCTACTAATTCACGACGAATGTAAGCAGCTGCTTGACGACGCGCGTGTAAATCACCGCGCTTACCTAAAGTAATCATTTTTTCAACAGTTGAACGTAACTCTTTAGCGCGAGCTTCAGTAGTTTCGATGCGCTCGTTGATGATTAAGTCAGTAGTTAAATCACGTAATAAAGCTTTACGCTGAGAACTTGTACGACCAAGTTTTCTGTAACCCATGGAAATTTCCCTCCTTTAATGCAAAATGCTATATTGTGTAATATCGCTTAGTCTTCTTTGCGTAACCCTAAACCAAGCTCATCTAATTTCGCTTTTACTTCTTCTAAAGACTTACGACCAAGATTACGAACCTTCATCATGTCGTCTTCTGACTTGTCAGCTAACTCTTGTACCGTGTTGATACCAGCGCGCTTTAAGCAGTTATAAGAACGAACAGAAAGATCTAATTCCTCGATAGTCATCTCTAGAACGCGTTCTTTTTGATCTTCTTCTTTTTCGACCATGATTTCAGCAGTTTGTGCCTCATCCGTCATGCCTACGAAGATGTTTAAATGCTCTGTTAAAATTTTCGCTCCAAGCGAAATCGCCTCTTTAGGACCGATGCTTCCATCTGTCCAAACATCAAGTGAAAGTTTGTCGTAGTCAGAGCTTTGTCCAACACGAGTGTTTTCAACTTGGAAGTTGACGCGTGAAACTGGAGTGTAAATAGAGTCGATCGGGATAACGCCGATAGGAAGATCCTCACGCTTGTTTTGGTCAGCTGGAGTGTAACCACGTCCACGTTGTGCGTACATACGCATACGTAAGTGCCCGTTTTTAGCAATTGTTGCGATATATAAATCAGGATTTAAAATCTCAACATCAGAATCATGCGTGATGTCAGCAGCTGTTACGATGCCTTGTTCATCACCTTTAATATCAATCTCAATTAATTTCTCTTCATCAGAGTAAATTTTTAATGCTAACTTTTTAACATTCAAAATGATTGATGCAACGTCTTCTACAACGCCCTCTACAGTAGAGAACTCATGTAAAACACCGTCAATCTGAATTGAAGTTACCGCAGCACCAGGTAAAGAAGATAAAAGGATTCGACGTAGTGAGTTACCCAAAGTATTACCATAACCACGTTCAAGTGGTTCTACAACAAATTTACCATATTTGGAATCTTCGCTGATTTCAACCGTTTCAATCTTTGGTTTTTCAATTTCGATCATTCAATTTACCCTCCTTCAAAACATCGAATGTATTAGGTTTATTACCATCATCTTTTTTTAAAACGCCCAGGGCCGATTTGCATAAGACGAGAATACCTAGCAATCACTAGGAATACCTATTACACGCGACGACGTTTTGGCGGACGGCAACCGTTATGAGGAACTGGAGTAACGTCTTTGATAGCAGTTACTTCTAAACCAGCAGCTTGAAGCGCACGGATTGCAGCTTCACGACCTGCACCAGGACCTTTAACAGTTACTTCTAACGTTTTAAGACCATGCTCAATAGAAGACTTAGCAGCAGTTTCTGCAGCCATCTGTGCAGCGAATGGAGTTGATTTACGTGAACCACGGAAACCTAAAGCACCAGCTGATGACCAAGCTACAGCGTTACCTTGCATATCTGTAATCGTTACAATTGTATTGTTAAATGTAGAACGGATGTGTGCAATACCAGCTTCGATATTCTTTTTCACACGACGTTTACGAGTTTGTTGTTTACGTGCCATGTCTAACAGGGACCTCCTTTACTTAATTATTTTTTCTTGTTCGCTACAGTCTTACGAGGACCTTTACGCGTACGTGCGTTGTTCTTCGTATTTTGACCACGAACTGGTAAACCACGACGGTGACGGATACCACGGTTACATCCGATTTCCATTAAACGTTTGATGTTTAATGAGATTTCACGACGTAAGTCACCTTCTACTTTATATGAATCTAACTGTTCACGGATTAAGTTTAACTGATCTTCTGAAAGATCGCGTACACGAGTATCTTCGTTGATACCAGCTGAAGCTAATACTTTTTCAGAAGTTGTTTTACCAATACCGTAGATGTAAGTTAATGAAATTACAACGCGTTTATCGCGAGGAATGTCAACACCAGCAATACGTGCCATTCGTTAGTGCACCTCCTTGTTTAATTATCCTTGTTTTTGTTTGTGTTTAGGATTTTCACAGATTACCATTACTTTACCGCGTCGGCGAATTACTTTACATTTTTCGCAGATCGGTTTCACAGATGGTCTCACTTTCATCTAACCTAACCTCCTTAATATTCCGGAGCGCAAAAGATTATTTAAAACGGTATGTGATACGACCGCGAGTTAAATCATAAGGAGATAACTCGATAGTAACCTTATCTCCAGGTAAAATGCGGATAAAGTGCATACGGATCTTGCCAGATACGTGAGCCAGCACTGTATGTCCATTTTCTAATTCTACCTTAAACATCGCGTTTGGCAAAGTCTCAACAACTGTCCCTTCGACTTCAATTACATCGTCTTTCGCCATCAGACCTAGTCTCCCTTCTATTACATAATAATTGAGGTTCTCATCTTTTCATCAAATGACACATGACAAAGCATATATCTTGGATTGTATGAGAGATGTTTGAAAGACGCTCGTCTGGTTTCGCTTCACACAATCCACGGACATTTGATAGTCTCGGATGAGAATTCATACCCGTTATACAGATGCTTCCACGAAACCCATTATACCTTGTCAGAACATCTACTTCATGTAATATGTTTCGAATATTCATCAAGATATATACCGGGCACAATATGCTTTTGCAACTCTCAAATAAATATGTTTCGTTGTTGCTTCCGCATGCCTCCCGCGGAAGCAGTAATCTGCGCCCGGAGCCGGGTATCAGCTGCGGCTGCTCTGTAAAAGAGCATCTAGGTCAGCAAATACTAAATCAATATGTTGCTGCCCATTAATATTTGATAACACACCTTTTGCTTGATAAAAATCAAGTAATGGTTGTGCTTGATTCATATTTACTTCCAGACGGTTTGAAACCGTTTCAGGATTATCATCAGCGCGTGTATAAAGCTCGCCGCCCTCTTTGTCACATTTACCTTCCTCAGCTGGAGGATTGAAAATTAAGTGATAAGACGTGCCACAAGTTTTACAAATGCGACGACCTGATAATCGAGCAACTAGCTCATCTTTTTCGACTTCAATATTGATTGTATGTTCAATATTTTTCCCTAGTGCTACAAGGATGCCATCTAAAGCTTCTGCTTGTGGTACTGTACGTGGGAAACCGTCTAAAAGGAAGCCTTTCTCACAGTCAGCTTGGCTTAGGCGCTCGCGAACGATGCCGATCGTTACTTCATCAGGTACTAATTTCCCTTCATCCATAAATGATTTAGCCTTTAAGCCTAATTCTGTACCGTTTTTGATCGCGGCACGGAACATATCGCCTGTAGAAATATGAGGGATTGCGTACTTCTCAATAATTTTATCAGCCTGTGTACCTTTACCAGCACCAGGTAGACCCATTAATACGATGTTCATACGAAATATACCCTCCAACAAAAAGTTTTGTTGCTAGTTAGTAGGAAGCAGTTGCTCCCTAACAACTAGATTATTTCATAAATCCTTTATAGTGACGCTTCACAAGTTGTGACTCTAACTGTTTCATTGTCTCAAGAGCTACACCGACAACAATCAGGATACTAGTACCACCGATTTGAACTGCTGCGGGTAAGTCCATTAACGCTGTAAACATAATCGGTAAAACCGCGATCGCCGCTAGGAAGACCGAGCCAACAAATGTTAAGCGATAAAGAATTTTTGTTAAATATGTTTGTGTGTCATTACCTGGACGAATGCCCGGAATGTACGCACCTTGTTTTTTCAAGTTGTCCGTTACATTTTCTGGGTTCACCTGAATGAACGCATAGAAGTATGTGAACGCAATGATTAATGCGACGTAGATAAGCATACCAGTCGGCTTCGTATAATCGAAGAAGTTAGTAATTTTAGTTGTTACGTCGTTTTCACCAAAGAATAACGCAAGTGTTTGCGGTGTCATAATAAACGCTACTGCGAAGATTACCGGAATAACCCCTGCAGCATTTACTTTTAACGGTAAATGCGTTTGTTGACCTGCTGCTACACGTTCTGAAGCGTTACCAGCAACTCGTTTTGCATATTGAATCGGAATTTTACGTAACGCTTGCGTCACATAAATAACACCAACTACAACAGCTAATAATACTAACGCTAACAATACGATAATAATGATGTTGATGAATAATGCTTCACCAGCACCTTCAATTTGTTGTGCATACAGTTGGTTTACTGCGTTCGGGAACGAAGCCACGATACCAGCAAAAATAACGATTGAAATACCGTTACCTACACCTTTAGCGGTAATCTGTTCAGATAACCAAAGTAAAAATGCAGTACCAGCAGTAAGTACGATTGAAATTATTACGTACGTCATTACACCCTCATCTTGGATCAATGTCCCGCCATACATCTGGTTAAAACCAAACGACATAGCAAATGATTGTATAAACGCTAATATGATTGTGAAGTAACGTGTGAACTGAGCTAGCTTACGGCGACCAACGTCACCTTGCTTCGCCCATTCAGCGAACTTCGGTACAACATCCATTTGCAGGAGCTGTACAATAATTGAGGCCGTGATGTACGGCATAATCCCCATCGCAAAGATAGAGAAGTTTGCCAAAGCACCACCGCCAAATGTATTAATGAAACCAACGAGGTTAAACTCGTCAGTTGCCTTTAATACGTCTGCGTCAACGTTTGGTACCGGGATAAATGTCCCGATACGATAAACGATTAACATTAATAATGTGAAGATGATTTTATTTCGTATATCTCGAACACGCATAAAGTTTGAGATTGTCTGAAACATTAGATCACCTCGATAGATCCGCCAGCTTTTTCGATTGCTTCTTTAGCTGAAGCTGAGAATTTGTGAGCTTTAACAGTAAGCTTTTTAGTAAGTTCCCCGTTACCAAGGATCTTGATTCCAGCTTTCTCATTGCTCACTACACCAGTTTCTAATAATAATGCAGATGTTACTTCTGCACCATCTTCAAAACGGTTTAATGTCTCAACGTTAACGATAGCGTATTCTTTACGGTTAACGTTAGTAAAACCACGTTTTGGTAAACGACGGAATAAAGGGTTTTGACCGCCTTCAAATCCTGGACGAACACCGCCGCCAGAACGTGAATTTTGACCTTTATGACCTCTACCAGAAGTTTTACCGTTACCAGAACCGATACCACGACCAACACGGTTACGTTCTTTACGTGAACCAACTGCAGGTTTTAACTCATGAAGTTTCATAGGTGGCACCTCCTTGTAATTTATATGAAAAAAGTTTGAAATTAAATTTCAGTTACAGTAACTAAGTGAGCTACTTTTGCGATGGCACCGCGAGTTGCTGCATTATCAGCTTGCTCAACAGTTTGGTTCATTTTGCGTAAACCTAAAGCTTCAACAACTTTACGTTGGTTTGGCTTAGCGCCGATCACAGATTTAGTAAGGGTGATTTGTAATTTAGCCATTATAATTCCCCCCTTATCCTAATAACTCTTCCACTGATTTACCGCGTAGCTTTGCAACGTCCTCTGCGCGTTTTAATTCAGTTAAACCTGCTACAGTTGCACGCACCATGTTGATTGGTGTGTTTGAACCTAGAGATTTTGAAAGAATATCAGTAATACCAGCAAGTTCTAGTACTGCACGTACTGGACCACCAGCGATAACCCCTGTACCAGGAGCAGCAGGTTTAATTAAGATTGAACCTGCACCGAAGCGACCTTGCACTAAGTGTGGAGTAGTTCCACCCACGCGTGGTACTTCGATTAAGTTTTTCTTCGCGTCTTCAACTGCCTTGCGGATTGCGTCTGGTACTTCTTGCGCTTTACCAGTACCGAAACCAACATGACCGTTTTTATCTCCAACAACAACTAATGCTGTGAAGCGGAAGCGACGACCACCCTTAACAACTTTAGCAACACGGTTAATTGTAACTACGCGTTCTTCAAGTTCTAATTTGCTTGCGTCAATGCGACTCATGAAGTATGTCCCTCCTTCTTATTAAAATTCTAAGCCGTTTTCACGTGCAGCTTCAGCTAAAGCTTTCACACGTCCATGATATAAGTAACCACCACGGTCAAATACCACAGTAGTAATATTTTTTTCAACAGCGCGTTTAGCGATGATTTCACCGATTTTTGCAGCTGCTTCTACGTTTGCGCCAGCACCGTCGAAATCTTTTTCTTGAGTGTTAGCAGAAACTAAAGTTACGCCAGCTACGTCATCGATTAATTGTGCGTAGATGTTCTTGTTTGAACGGAATACGTTTAAACGTGGAACTGATGCAGTACCAGAGATCTTAGCACGAACACGCCCATGACGTTTCTTACGAACTTGATTTTTATCTTGTTTCGTAATCATAGAGGTCACTCCTTTTCTAGATTTTAATGCAATTTAGGCTGCATTATTTACCTGTTTTACCTTCTTTACGACGCACGAATTCGCCTTCATAACGAATACCTTTACCTTTGTAAGGCTCTGGTGGACGTACATCACGGATGTTTGATGCTAAAGCACCAACACGTTCCTTAGAAATACCTTTAACGATGATCTTAGTATTAGTCGGAACTTCTACTTCTAATCCTGCTTCAGGTTCGAATTCTACTGGGTGAGAGAAACCAACGTTTAATACAAGTTTTGAACCTTGTAATTGCGCACGGTAACCTACCCCGATAAGTTCTAATGAGCGAGTGAAACCTTCAGAAACACCAGTAATCATGTTCGCTAAAAGCGCACGAGTTGTACCGTGATTTGTGCGGTGTTCTTTAGATTCAGAAGGACGTACAACAGTGATGATGTTACCTTCTTGCTCGATTTTCATTTCCTTATGGAATTGACGAGTTAATTCGCCTTTTGGTCCTTTTACAACTACTACGTTGTCAGCAGCAACTTCTACAGTTACGCCAGCTGGAACCTCGATAAGTTTTTTACCTACACGTGACATTAATGGGCACCTCCATTCATTTAAATACTATATTACCAAACGTATGCTACGATTTCGCCGCCCACTTGTTTAGCGCGAGCTTCTTTGTCTGTTAATAAACCTTGTGAAGTTGACACTAAAGCGATACCTAAACCGTTAAGTACTTTAGGAACTTCATTTGTTTTAGCGTATACACGTAAACCTGGTTTAGAGATACGTTTTAGGCCTGTAATAACGCGTTCGTTATCTTTACCATATTTTAAGAAGATACGGATGATACCTTGTTTGTTATCTTCTACGTATTCTACGTCACGTACAAAACCTTCACGCTTTAAGATTTCAGCGATTTCTTTTTTGATGTTAGAAGCAGGAACCTCTAATTTTTCGTGACGAACCATGTTAGCGTTACGGATACGAGTAAGCATATCTGCAATCGGATCAGTCATTGTCATTGCGTTTTACCTCCTTCCCAAATTAGGGGATTACCAGCTGGCTTTCTTTACGCCAGGAATTTGTCCCTTATATGCAAGTTCGCGGAAACAAATACGGCAAAGTTTAAATTTACGATATACAGAGTGTGGACGGCCACAGCGTTCACAACGTGTGTATTCTTGTACTTTAAACTTTTGCTTACGTTGTTGTTTAACGATCATTGATTTTTTAGCCACGTTTTCGCCCTCCTTATTTTATTACTTTTGGAACGGCATACCGAACTGTGTTAATAACTCGCGAGCTTCTTCATCAGAATTCGCAGTAGTTACGATAACGATGTCCATACCGCGTACTTTCGAAACTTTATCGTAATCGATTTCCGGGAAAATTAATTGCTCTTTTACACCTAGTGTGTAGTTACCGCGACCGTCGAATGCTTTTTTAGAAACACCGCGGAAGTCACGTACACGTGGAAGTGCGATTGCGATTAATTTGTCTAGGAATTCATACATACGCTCACCGCGTAATGTAACTTTAGCGCCGATTGGCATACCTTCACGTAGGCGGAAACCTGCGATTGATTTTTTTGCTTTTGTTACAACTGGTTTTTGACCAGCGATGATTGTTAATTCTTCAACTGCAACGTCTAAAGATTTAGTGTTTTGTACAGCGTCGCCAACACCCATGTTGATTACGATTTTATCTACTTTAGGTAATTGCATTACAGATTTATATTCGAATTTGCTCATTAGAGCAGGAGCTACTTCATTTAAATACTTTTCTTTTAGGCGGCTCATGTAGTTTACCTCCCTTCATATTTTACTTATTAGTCGATTACTACACCTGATTTTTTTGCAACACGAACTTTTTTGCCGTCTTCGATCTTGTAACCTACGCGAGTCGGCTCGCCAGATTTAGGATCGATTAGCATTACGTTCGAAACGTGGATTGCAGCTTCTTGAGATACAATACCACCTTGTGGGTTTAATTGGTTAGGTTTGTTGTGTTTCTTAACGATGTTTACACCTTCAACAAGAACGCGGTCTTGTTTAGGGAAAGCAGCTAAGATCACGCCTTCTTTACCTTTGTCTTTACCAGTAATTACTTTTACCTTGTCGCCCTTTTTAACATGCATTGTGTGTTGCACCTCCTTGATTGGTACTGTCATGAATATTAAAGAACTTCTGGAGCTAGAGAAACGATTTTCATGAAGTTGCCATCACGTAATTCACGTGCAACTGGTCCGAAAATACGAGTTCCGCGTGGTGACTTATCATCTTTAATGATTACGCATGCGTTTTCATCAAATTTGATGTAAGTACCATCTTTACGGCGAGCGCCAGATTTAGTGCGAACGATAACAGCCTTAACAACGTCGCCTTTCTTGACAACGCCACCTGGTGTTGCTTTCTTAACTGTACATACAACGATATCACCGATGTTTGCAGTTTTACGTCCAGAACCACCAAGTACTTTGATCGTTAAAACTTCACGTGCACCTGAGTTGTCAGCAACTTTCATACGACTTTCTTGTTGGATCACTTAGGTTACCTCCCTTCGGAACTTATATTTCCGAAATAGTTATTAAATAATAACCGCTTTTTCTACTACTTCAACTAAACGGAAGCGTTTAGTAGCTGATAGCGGGCGAGTTTCCATGATACGTACGATATCACCGATTTTCGCAGTGTTTAACTCATCATGAGCTTTGAACTTTTTCGAGTATTTTACACGCTTACCATAAAGCTTGTGCTTTTTATGAGTTTCAACTAAAACAGATACAGTTTTGTCCATTTTATCTGAAACGACACGGCCCGTGTAAACTTTGCGTTGGTTACGCTCAGTCATGCCTGAAAACCTCCTTCTTTATCAGTTATTATGCACTGATTTCTCTTTCGCGAATCACAGTTTTCATACGCGCAATCGCTTTACGAACTTCACGAATGCGAGCTGTGTTTTCTAATTGACCAGTCGCCAATTGGAAGCGAAGGTTGAAAAGCTCTTCTTTCAGTGATTTTACTTGTAATTCAATTTCAGAAGTGGCAAGGTCACGGATTTCATTAGCTTTCATTAGATTCACCACCAGTTTCTTGACGTTTTACAATCTTACATTTAACAGGAAGCTTATGTGATGCTAAACGAAGTGCTTCACGTGCAGTCTCTTCAGATACACCAGCAATTTCGAACATTACTTTTCCTGGTTTTACTACTGCTACCCAACCTTCAGGAGAACCTTTACCAGAACCCATGCGGACTTCTAAAGGTTTTTTCGTGTAAGGCTTATGAGGGAAGATTTTGATCCAAACTTTACCGCCACGTTTCATGTAACGTGTCATTGCGATACGTGCAGATTCGATTTGACGGTTTGTAATCCAAGATGCAGTTTGAGCTTGTAAACCAAACTCACCGAAAGTTACTTCTTTACCGCCTTTAGCTTCACCGCGCATGTTACCACGGTGTTCACGACGATATTTTACGCGTTTTGGTAATAACATCTTATTTGCCTCCTTCCACAGACTTCTTAACTGGAAGGACTTCACCACGATAGATCCATACTTTAATGCCTAGCTTACCATAAGTAGTATCAGCTTCAGCATGTGCATAATCAATGTCAGCACGTAAAGTATGAAGTGGAACAGTTCCTTCACTATAGTGTTCAGCACGAGCAATGTCTGCTCCGCCTAAACGACCAGATACTTGAGTTTTAATACCTTTAGCACCAGCGCGCATTGTGCGTTGGATTGCTTGTTTTTGAGCACGGCGGAATGAAGCGCGGTTCTCAAGTTGACGAGCGATATTTTCAGCTACTAATTTCGCATCTAAATCTGCACGTTTAATTTCAACAATGTTGATGTGTACACGCTTGCCAGTTAAATCAGATAAGAATTTACGTAAGTTTTCAACTTCCGTACCACCTTTACCGATTACCATACCTGGTTTCGCAGTGTGAATTGTAATATTAACACGGTTTGCTGCGCGTTCGATTTCTACTTTAGAAATAGAAGCGTCTTTTAAGTTCTTCTCGATATGGTTACGAACTTTGATATCTTCGTGTAAAAGAGTTGCATAGTCCTTCTCAGCGTACCATTTTGACTCCCAGTCACGAATGACACCAACACGTAAGCCTATTGGATGTACCTTTTGACCCACGGATTATCCCTCCTTCTTCTCAGATACCACTAAAGTGATGTGGCTAGTGCGTTTGTTAATTGCCGATGCACGACCTTGTGCACGCGGACGGAAACGTTTTAATGTTGGACCTTCGTCAACAAAAACCTCAGAAACAACTAAGTTGTTTACATCTAAGTCATAGTTATGCTCAGCGTTTGCAACTGCAGATTTTAATACTTTCTCAACGACTGGAGACGCCGCTTTTGGAGTATGACGTAAAATTGCAACTGCTTCACCAATTTGCTTACCACGAATTAAGTCAACTACTAAGCGAACTTTACGAGGAGCAATACGTACTGTGCGAGCGATAGCTTTAGCTTGTGTCATTAGGATTTACCTCCTCTCAAAATTAGCGTCTTGTTTTCTTGTCGTCTGCACCGTGACCTTTGTAAGTACGAGTTGGCGCGAATTCACCAAGCTTGTGACCTACCATATCTTCCGTTACGTATACAGGAACGTGTTTACGTCCGTCATATACTGCGATTGTTAAACCGATGAAGTTCGGGAAGATTGTAGAACGGCGAGACCAAGTTTTAATAACTTGTTTTTTCTCAGAAGCCTCTTGTGCTACCACTTTATTCATTAAGTGATCATCGACAAAAGGACCTTTCTTTAAGCTGCGACCCATTTAGGAACCTCCCTCCGTGATTCCACCACGGCTCTCGAATAGAACCGTAGTTCAATCACATTATTTTTTACGTCCACGAATAATAAATTTAGATGATTTATTTTTCTTTTTACGTGTTTTATAACCAAGAGCTGGTTTGCCCCATGGTGTCATTGGAGATTTACGTCCGATTGGAGAACGTCCTTCACCACCACCGTGTGGGTGATCGTTAGGGTTCATTACAGAACCACGAACTGTTGGGCGTTTACCTAACCAACGAGAACGACCTGCTTTACCGATGTTGATAAGTTCGTGTTGCTCGTTACCAACTTGACCGATTGTAGCACGGCAAGTAGCTAAGATTAAGCGAACTTCACCAGATTGTAGACGTACGATAACGTATTTGCCTTCACGACCTAATACTTGTGCTGATGTACCAGCAGAACGTACTAATTGTCCACCTTTACCAGGTTTCATTTCGATGTTATGGATAGTAGTACCCATTGGAATGTTTGCTAATGGTAATGCGTTACCTACTTTAATGTCTGCATCAGAACCAGAAACGATCACTTGACCTACTTCTAATCCTTTAGGAGCTAAGATGTAACGTTTTTCACCGTCAGCGTAGTTAATTAATGCGATATTCGCAGAGCGGTTTGGATCATACTCGATTGTAGCAACTTTACCTGGGATACCATCTTTAAGACGTTTGAAGTCGATGATACGGTATTGCTTCTTATGACCACCACCGTGATGACGAACAGTAATTTTACCTTGGTTATTACGACCAGCTTTGCGAGTTTTTGGAGCTAATAAAGACTTTTGTGGTTTATTAGTTGTAATCTCAGCAAAGTCAGATGACGTCATATTACGACGACCATTTGAGGTTGGCTTATACTTTTTAATCGCCATGTGTTTTCCCTCCTTCTTGAATGTTCAGTTCTTATTTAAAAGAAATTACATTTCGAATAATTCGATATCTTTTGATTCAGCAGTTAACGTAACGATTGCTTTACGGCGTTTGTTAGTTAAACCTGTGTAACGGCCAACGCGTTTCTTTTTACCTTTGTAGTTCATTACGTTTACGTTCGCAACTGAAACTTCAAAGATTTCTTCGATAGCGTGTTTAACCTGAGTTTTTGTAGCGCGAGTATCTACTTCAAAAGTATATTTTTTCTCTGCTAGTAGTTCAGAAGAACGCTCAGTAATGACCGGACGTTTGATAATATCACGTGCTTCCATTATCCAAGCACCTCCTCAACTTTTTCTACTGCAGCTTTAGTGAATACTACTGTATCGTGACCTACTAAGTCTAATACGTTGATTCCTGTAGCTGATACTACTGTAACGCCTTGAATATTGCTCGCAGATTTAACTACGTTCTCTTCTAATTCAGCAGTTACGAATAATGCTTTTGATTCGATTGATAATGCTTTTAACACTTCAACGAATGCTTTTGTTTTTGGTGCTTCAAATGTTAAAGCATCTAAAACTACTACTTTTTGTTCTAACACTTTAGCTGATAAAGCTGATTTAAGAGCTAAGCGACGAACTTTCTTTGGTAATTTGTAAGAGTAGCTACGTGGAGTAGGACCGAATACAATACCACCACCACGCCATTGTGGAGAGCGGATCGAACCTTGACGAGCACGACCAGTTCCTTTTTGACGCCATGGCTTACGACCACCACCAGCAACTTCAGAACGGTTTTTCACTTTGTGATTACCTTGACGTAGAGAAGCGCGTTGAGCGATTACTGCGTCGAATAATACAGCTTCGTTTGGTGTGATTCCGAAAATCGCATCGTTTAATTCGATTTCACCAACTGAAGCACCTGTTTGACTAAGTACTGAAACCTTTGTCATTCCTGTTTCCTCCTTTCTTCGAGAAATTATTTAGATTTTACTGCAGTTTTCACTGCAACAAGAGCTTTTTTAGAACCAGGAACATTACCTTTAACTAATAGTAAGTTGCGTTCAACGTCAACCTTAACGATTTCAAGGTTTTGGATTGTTACAACTGTACCACCCATTTGACCAGGTAATTTCTTTTGTTTGAATACGCGGTTCGGAGCAACTGGACCCATTGAACCAGGACGACGGTGGTAACGAGAACCGTGGGCCATAGGACCACGAGATTGACCATGGCGTTTAATTACACCTTGGAAACCTTTACCTTTAGTAACACCTGTTACATCTACTACATCGCCTTCTGCGAATACTTCTACCTTGACTTCTTGACCAACTTCGTACTCCTCAACGTTTACGTTGCGGAACTCACGAATGAAGCGCTTAGGAGCAGTGTTTGCTTTTGCTACGTGACCTTGTTCAGGTTTGTTAGATAACTTAATACGTTTATCTTCGAAACCAACTTGGATCGCTTCGTAACCATCAGTATCAACAGTTTTCTTTTGTAAAACTACGTTTGGAGCAGCTTCGATAACTGTTACTGGGATTAAGTCGCCGTTTTCAGCGAACACTTGAGTCATGCCGATTTTTCTACCTAAGATTCCTTTAGCCATTTGTCACACCTCCTGTAAGTTTAGAAAAAATAATTTATTGTTTTTTACCATTAAAGTTTGATTTCGATGTCAACGCCTGATGGTAAATCAAGTTTCATTAACGCATCAACAGTTTGTGGTGTTGGGTTAACGATATCGATTAAACGTTTGTGCGTACGCATCTCGAATTGCTCACGAGAATCTTTGTATTTGTGTACTGCTCGTAAGATAGTATAAACTGAGCGCTCAGTTGGTAACGGAATCGGACCTGATACACTAGCACCAGAACGTTTCGCTGTTTCAACGATTTTCTCAGCAGACTGATCTAAAATACGGTGATCATACGCTTTTAAACGGATACGAATCTTTTGTTTTGCCATAATTTCCCCTCCTCTTCGCCTATTTACTAGACATTCTCCACGAAAATTCTCCGTCACACTCGCCATGGCAAAGCGGCCGGGTGTGTCGGCAACCTCTCGCTTCATCGCAGTCAAAGACCAACATTCAACATTATACATAATAAAAAAAGAATATGCAATAGCTTTTGCGTAATTCTTTTTAGAAATATTGAAGTTGTTTTTACGATGTTTATATACCGCTCTTTTTGAGCCGTTTCCTAGTATATAAGAGTCCAAACATTAAAGCAACTGTAAAGGTCACGTAAATATATAAATAAAATATTCAGACTACTCAACGTTCGGTTTCTCAAATAAAAAAACGCAGCGATGATTGCCACGCTACGTTCTTCTATATTACAACGACTGGTGAATGACTTTTTTGTAGTAACGAATCGTTAGTCGTGCAAACACAACATACATGCAAACATACAAGCCCATCGTTACAAGTAAAGGCGTCGTCATCTCATTGCCGAATAAAAACCAACCTGATTTGACAGCGAAGTAACTATGCAGCAACCCGACGATCAGTGGTAACCCGAAATTAAATAGCTGCTTATAGACGATGCCTCGTAAAATTTCCTGCTCGGTAAAGCCAATTTTTCGCATAACCGTATACGAAGCCATTTCCTCATCTGCTTCCGACATTTGTTTAAAGTATAAAATGCTGCCGGTCGCTAATAAAAACGCAAGCCCTAAAAACGCTGTGACGAAAATCGTCGTGCCGTACAAACTCAAATTTTCCTGCTGCACATCAACGAGCGAGCTAAGTGTCTTGCCTTCTTCATTCAATACATTTGCGCCTGTCGTTTTGTACAACTGTTCTATTTGCTGTTTATGCACATCGCTTTTTAACGTAATCGCTGTTTGCATAAAAAATTCCTGCTGTCCGTTCGCTTGCTCAAAGCGGACATACACATCATCTGAAACGACTAGCACTGGACTAGCCGCTGTCACACGCCATGTTAACACCGTATCATCGTTTATATGCTTCACCGTAACGGGAATCGCTTCATCCCCGATATAGAGCTTCGTTTCCGTGCCTTCTTCAATCGGCATCGAGTTCGACATAAAGCCGTTATAAGAAGTTACGATGACTTCATTAGGTGCAAGCTCTACATTAGCATAGTCCGATAGCGGAACGATTAACACTTCGCTGCGTTCCTCATTCAAATACTGGATAAGCTCCTCTGAAAGAAACGCGCTCGATTTGATTTCTCCAGTCGAAATGCGCGTCGTCTTCAAATTGTACGCCACGTCTAACGCATCGAGCTCACGTAAAAATGCCTCTTCTCGACCGTTTACCGCTACATAGTCACCAGGAATTTCAATCGCAGCATCTGCTTCACTGGAATAGTAGCTAATGTAAGACAATGTCGTAATCGCTAATGACACAGCTGTTAATACCGTAATTAACGTAAGCGATTTAGAATTTTCCTTCATGCGATGCATAATCGGCGTTAGCGCTAGCACGTCCGCTAAATTTAAATGCCCCTTTTTACTCATCCGAATCATATTGAATACGAACGCCACCGAGAAGCGGAACACAAGAAACGTTCCACCGATTGTCGCCGCTAAAATGATGAGCATGTTGTTGAGAAGGTGCATCGGGTCCTCAAACAATACTGTACTTTTATAATAGCCATAAACGATCAATGCAAGACCGATTGCACCGAGCAGCATTTGCCACGCGCTAAAGCTTTTTACGCGCTCGTCCGCCTGCTTTGATGCATGGAATAAATGAAGCAACGTCGACCTACGCACGATCCACACCATTTGCAATAAAATGATGACTAATAGCACGCTAAACATCATCGCCGTATGCAACACCGCTTCTTTGCTAAACGTCATCGCCACGACCGCGTCAAATTGCAGCACTTTCAGTAAAATCATCGCAAACAATCTTGAGCTTAGTAACCCTGTCACCATACCGATTAATACCGCGCCTACAAACAACAACATATTTTCAAACGCGATTAAACGAATAACGAGCCCTTTCGTCATTCCAATTAATTGATACAAGCCGATTTCTTTACTGCGTCGTCGCATAAATAAATGATTGGCATACAACACAAAAATTAATACGATGACATACAGCATGTACGACGCTGCCTCAAACCCTGACGTCGCCGTTCCGCTTGCTGTCGTCGCTTCGATAACAGACGGATTGTATTGCAACGTTTCAAATGAGAAAAATAACGTCACACTAAAAATTAATGCAAAAAAGTATAAGTAGTAATGCTTCATGTTTTTTTGCATGCTTTTGAATACGAGCTGGCTAAGCTTCACGATGCCCACCACCTAAAACGCTTTGTGTATTTAAAATGTGCTGGAAAAACTGCGTACGCGATTGATCTCCTTTATAAAGCTCCGTATAAATTTGCCCGTCCTTTAAAAACAATACGCGCGAGCAAAAGCTAGCAGCAACCGCATCGTGTGTCACCATCATAATCGTGACGTTTTTTTGCTCGTTAATCGCACGTAAGTTTTCTAGTAACGCTGACGCTGATGCCGAGTCGAGCGCTCCAGTCGGCTCATCAGCAAAAACAAGTGACGGGCTCGTAATTAATGCGCGGGCTGCTGACGTGCGCTGCTTTTGCCCACCTGAAATTTCGCTCGGGTATTTATGCAAAATATCTTCAATGTTTAACATGCGTACAATTTCTTGTAGCTTCGTCTCTGCTACGACGTGTGATGTGCACCCAATCGATAGCGGCAATAAAATGTTTTCCTTCACCGTCAACGTATCTAATAAATTGTAATCTTGAAAGATGAAGCCAAGCTCCTCTCGACGAAATTGGGCAAGCTCCTTTTCCTTCATCGTTTGCAGCGTGCGACCGTTAATGTCCACTAAACCGTCCGTCACTTGATCAATCGAACATAAAACATTCAGCAACGTCGTTTTCCCTGAGCCAGATGGACCCATAATGCCGACGAACTCCCCTTGCTCAACCTCCACGTCAATGCCTTTTAACACTTCTTGCTGCAATGCTCGCTTCCCATATGATTTATGCACTTTTCTTGCGACTAAAATTGCCATGTCCATCACTCCTTATGTATGTATCATACACGCTGCCCCCTAAACAAATCGTTCGTTTCACATGACAAAAACGTTTAGTAGGTGACAATTTCGTCACTTACTAAACGTTTTCATGTACGCATCTTGTTGAGCAAACTGCACATGCACCGTCGTCCCGTTCGCCACCTCGGACGTAATCGATACATGTAGATGAAGCGCATCGGCAACTTGCTTCACTAAATAAAGCCCCATGCCAGTCGCCGCACTTTTTTCACGACCGAGCGTCCCCGTATACGACTTTCGAAAAACGCGCGGTAAATCTTCCGCCGCAATGCCCGCTCCGTCATCCTCTACGTGCAACGTCACACAATCATTGTCGTTCGTCGTATAAATGCGAATTTGCTGTCCACATTCACTGTATTTTAAAGCGTTCGTTACTAGCTGGCGCACGATGAAACCGAGCCATTTCGCATCGCTAATAACTTCTCCTCGTAAACGATCTAAATCAAGCTCAATTTGCTTTTCAAAAAACCAACTGCGCAGCTGCTGCACTTCTTTGACGACGACTTCACGTAGCTCCACTCGCTCCAGCCGATTATCTTGCTCAATGTTCACTAACCGCGTCGCATGCAACTGCTGGTCGAGCAATAAATGAAGTCGCAGCCATTCATGTTGCATGCGCTCTTGTAGTTGCGGCTCACTTATTTTGTCGTGTAGCAGTTGCATCGCAGTAAGTGGCGCTTTCATTTCATGCACCCATGCAAGCAACTCGTCATGTTTTTCAAGCAACTGTAAATGATGCTGACGCTTTTCCGTTTGTAGCACTTGAAGCTGCTCTTTATAGTCAGCTTCAATCGTTTCATAATAATTGTACTTTAGCTGTGCGTATGCCTGCATGTTTCGCTTATCAAGGTTAAAGCGCACAATACAAAATGTCAGCACTGCTAATAGCCAAACGACATTAAAATATGTAAGCGACACACCTTGAATCCCTTCATCTACAAACAACAACACATTCATAACTAGCTGCATGACGATGAGCAATAACAACCAGCTTCGATGCTGCCGTAAAAATAACGCAATCATCGCGCCACCGCCATATAGCCGAGCCCTTTTTTCGTCACGATTACATCGACGAGACCGATTTCCTCTAAGCGCTGTCTTAAGCGATTGACGTTCACCGTTAACGTATTGTCATTAACGAAGCGCTCATCGTCCCATAGCTTTCGCATCAACTCATTGCGCGACACGATTTGCCCCGCCTGCTGCACGAGCACCTTTAAAATAAACAGCTCATTTTTCGTCAGTTCGATTTGCTGCTCCCCATACTTCACAATCGCACGGTCATATTGAATGGAAGCCCCGCACCATCGCTCAACATCCGTTTGCACTTCCTTATAATCGTATGTACGGCGCAGCAATGCTTGCACTTTCGCAACGAGCACGTCCATATGAAACGGCTTTTGCATAAAATCGTCCGCCCCTAGCTGCATCGCCATGACCATATCCATCGGGTGATCGCGCGACGATAAAAACAGTATCGGCACGTTCGACTGCATGCGAATTTCCCGACACCAATGAAACCCGTCATACACAGGTAGCTGTATATCAATCATGACTAGCTGTGGCTCCTCCTGCTGAAACTGTTGCAACACGTCCGCAAAATTTGTTACACCGACGACGTCAAATTTCCACTGAGCAAAGCGCTCCACAATTAACGTCATAATCGATGCATCATCTTCTATTATGAAAACTTTCATATTGCCCTCCTACCATTCACCGTTTTCTTCATCATACCATGCAAGCCGAACGACGAAAAATTTGCATCTTTGCTATAATTAACAATCATACATACAAAGGAAGTGCTCATATGGATCTTCGTCAGCTCGAATATTTCGTCGAGGTTGCTAAACAGCTTAGCTTCACAAAGGCCGCCGTCATTCTCCACGTGTCACAGCCGTCGATTAGTAAAGCGATTCAAAACTTCGAAGCTGAACTAGGCGTACCACTCTTTTATCGCTCATCGAAGCAGCTGGAACTAACTGACGCTGGGCAAGCTGTTCTCGTCAACGCATTGCAAGTGCTCGCATCGTTTAAAAACATGCGCTCAGAACTGACAGATTTAATGGAATTAAAAAAAGGACGCATTCGCATCGGTATTCCACCGATCGTCGGCGCCGAATTTTTCTCAAAGCTCATTACATATTACAAAGAAGCATTCCCGTACATCGAAATTTCCCTCGATGAAGTCGGCACAAAGCGCATTCGCCAAGACATCGATGCAGGCGAGCTCGATATCGGACTTGTGTGCAGCATTCACTCAACGAACGAAAATTTAGAAGTCATTCCGTTTTTAAAAGACCCGCTACAGCTCATCGTTCATGAAAGCCACCCGCTCGCAAACGAATCGTCCATTACGATGGCACAGCTGCAACACGAAACATTTATTATGTATCGCAAAGACTTCGTACTATACGACCGCATTATTGAAGAATGCTCAAAAAACGGTTTCTTCCCGGCAATTGCATGTGAAACGACGCAAAAGGATTTATTCATTGAGCTCGTTCATGCAAAAGTCGGCATCGCACTGCTACCCGCAAAAATCGCCGCGAAAATCCCGTACCAAGACATTAAACGCATCTCATTCCATCAGCAACCAATTCGCCTCGAACTCGGCATCACATGGAAGAAAAACAAATACTTGCCGTTTGCCGTACGCGAATTTATCGAGCTATCGAAACGCTTTACGATGCAATAAAAAAGGGAGCTGCCCAATTCGGACAGCTCCCCCATTCATTATGCGTTTACTTTTTGTTTCGCTTTTGCTTCTTGACGTTTTTTGTGTAAGATTGGCTCTGTGTAACCACTTGGTTGCTCGTATCCTTTGAACACTAGCTCACGCGCTGCTTGGAACGCTACTGATTCCTCGTAGTTCGGTGCCATTGCGATGTACTCTGCATCACCTGCATTTTGCTCGTCTACAACTTTCGCCATACGCTCAAGTGTTTCTTGTACTTGCGCTTCTGTGCAAATACCGTGGTGTAACCAGTTCGCAACGTGTTGGCTTGAAATACGTAACGTCGCACGGTCTTCCATTAAGCCAATGTTGTTAATATCCGGTACTTTCGAACATCCAACACCTTGCTCTACCCAACGTACAACGTATCCCAAAATACCTTGCGCATTGTTATCAAGCTCTTGTTGAATTTCTTCAGCTGACCAGTTCGTATCCGCTGCTACTGGTAATGTTAAAATCGCATCGCGGAAATCGTCTGACGTTGAAATGCCTTTTTGTACTTCAGCTACGTCTACTTCATGGTAATGTGTTGCGTGTAATGTTGCCGCAGTTGGTGACGGAACCCAAGCAGTCGTCGCACCAGCTTTCGGATGCACAATTTTTTGCTCCAACATGTCAGCCATTAAGTCTGGCATTGCCCACATACCTTTACCAATTTGCGCATGACCTTGTAAGCCTGCACTTAATCCAACAACAACGTTTGATTTCTCGTACGCTTGTAACCACGTTGATGTTTTCATCTCGCCTTTACGGATCATCGCGCCAGCTTCCATTGATGTATGAATTTCATCACCAGTACGGTCTAAGAATCCTGTATTGATGAATACGATACGCTCTTTAACTGCATTAATACATGCTTTTAAGTTCAGTGACGTACGACGCTCTTCATCCATTACGCCGATTTTTAACGTATGGCGCTCTAGCCCAAGAACATCTTCCACACGGTTAAATAATTCGTTCGCAAATGCAGCTTCCTCTGAACCATGCATTTTCGGCTTTACGATATATACTGAGCCTTTGCGAGAGTTTTTGTAGTCGCCATTGCCAAGTAATTCATGCTTTGCAATTAAGCTTGTCATTACGCCATCTAAAATTCCCTCTGGCACTTCATTCCCTTGCTCATCTAATACAGCTGGGTTTGTCATTAAGTGACCTACGTTACGTACGAACATTAATGAACGACCATTTAATGTTACCGTTTCACCCGTTGGCGACGTATACACACGGTCTGGATTTAACGTACGACGAACTGTTTTATCACCTTTTGTAAATGAAATTTCTAAGTCGCCTTTCATTAAACCTAACCAGTTGCGGTATACTTCTACTTTATCTTCTGCGTCAACTGCTGCTACTGAATCCTCGCAGTCCATAATCGTCGTAACTGCTGACTCTAAGTACACATCTTTTACACCTGCTGAATCGTCTTCACCAATTGGGTGCGCACGATCAATTTGAATCTCAACGTGCATACCATTGTTTTTAAATACGATTGCTGTCGGTGCAGCTGCATCACCTTGGTAACCAACTAGTTTATCTTCATCCACTAATGCTGTTTCACCTTGTGCAGTTGTCGCCTTTAGCTTACCATTTTCAATTGTGTACGCTTTTACGTCCTCATGCTTAGCATCAACTAACGGAATCGCTGTATTTAAGAAGCTTTTTGCACGCGCAATAACTTTCTCACCACGAATAACGTTGTAGCCTTTTCCAGCAGCCGCGCCACCTTCATCGCTAATTGCATCCGTTCCATATAGTGCATCGTATAAGCTTCCCCAACGAGCATTCGCCGCATTTAATGCATAACGAGCATTGCTCACTGGTACTACAAGCTGAGGCCCTGCTTGTACTGCGATTTCATCATCTACATTTGCAGTCGTTACATTAAACGGCGCAACTTCTGGCTCTAAGTAACCGATGCTTTGTAAAAATGACTTATATGCATCAAAATCTGTCGTCCCTTTATTTTCTTTATGCCATGCATTGATTTTTTCTTGTAATTCATCACGCTTAACAAGTAACGCTTTATTTTTCGGCGCTAAATCTTGCACGATTGCAGAGAAGCCATCCCAAAACGCTTCTTGTTCAACACCACTATTCGGTAAAACTTCTGCATTAATGAAATTTGCTAATTGCTCATCTACTTGTAATTTTCCTTGCTGTACATAATTCGACATCTATAAAACAACCCCTTCGTTTATAAAAAGAACATTTTGCATCCCCATACAAATCTGTTTCCTTTGTTACGTATTATTATAATAAAATAATGGGTCATAAATGAAATACATATTTTGCATAGTCATTATGCAAAATAGCTATATCATGTTCATATATAAAAAACCCGCTCTGTAAGTAAACTTACAGAGCGGGTTCAACATTTAGTTACACGAATGTACTAAAAATTATTTTTGGATAGATGCTACTACGCCAGCGCCTACAGTACGGCCACCTTCGCGGATAGAGAATTTAGTACCTTCTTCTAAAGCGATTGGAGCGATTAATTCAACAGTCATTTCGATGTTGTCGCCAGGCATTACCATTTCTACGCCTTCTGGTAACATACAGATACCAGTTACGTCAGTTGTACGGAAGTAGAACTGTGGACGGTAGTTAGAGAAGAATGGAGTATGACGGCCACCCTCTTCTTTTGATAATACATAAACTTCAGCTTTGAAGTTAGTGTGTGGAGTGATTGAACCTGGTTTAGCTAATACTTGACCACGTTGGATATCTTCACGAGCGATACCACGTAATAAAGCACCGATGTTGTCGCCAGCTTCAGCGTAATCTAATAATTTACGGAACATTTCTACACCAGTTACAGTTGTAGTTTTAGCTTCTTCTTCGATACCGATAACTTCTACAACGTCACCAACTTTAACTTGACCACGTTCAACACGGCCAGTTGCTACTGTACCACGACCTGTGATAGAGAATACGTCCTCTACAGGCATCATGAATGGTTTGTCAGTTTGACGTTCTGGAGTTGGGATGTAAGAATCTACAGCGTCCATTAATTCCATGATTTTAGCTTCCCACTCAGGCTCGCCTTCTAATGCTTTAAGAGCTGAACCTTTGATTACTGGAAGATCATCACCTGGGAAGTCATATTCAGATAGTAAGTCACGGATTTCCATTTCTACTAACTCTAATAATTCTTCGTCATCAACCATATCACATTTGTTCATGAATACTACTAAGTAAGGAACACCTACTTGTTTAGAAAGTAAGATGTGCTCACGAGTTTGTGGCATTGGGCCGTCAGCAGCAGATACTACTAAGATACCGCCGTCCATTTGTGCAGCACCAGTGATCATGTTTTTAACATAGTCAGCATGTCCTGGGCAGTCAACGTGTGCATAGTGACGAGTTGCAGTTTCATATTCAACGTGAGAAGTATTGATTGTGATACCACGCTCTTTTTCTTCTGGAGCGTTGTCAATGTCAGCGTAAGATTTAGCTTCTCCGCCCATTGCTTTTGATAATACAGTAGCGATTGCTGCTGTTAAAGTTGTTTTACCATGGTCAACGTGTCCGATTGTACCAACGTTAGCGTGGGTTTTCGAACGGTCAAATTTTTCTTTAGCCATTAGAGAAAGCCTCCTAAATTCTATGTTAGTTTTTTTATGTTATGATTGCTGACCTCTTACTGAATACAGCAGAAGCCAATCAATCATAGCTTATAAATTAGTTATACTTTATACAAGGAGAAATTTCAATTATTCACCTTGATTTTTTTTGATAATATCTTCTGCAATTGATTTTGGAACGTCTTCATAATGATCAAATGTCATTGAGAATACGCCACGACCTTGAGTTGCAGAACGTAAAGTTGTTGCATAGCCGAACATTTCAGCTAAAGGTACCATAGCACGTACTACTTGAGAGTTACCGCGAGCTTCCATACCCTCAACGCGTCCGCGACGAGAAGTAATGTTACCCATGATATCACCAAGGTACTCTTCTGGAATTACAACTTCAACTTTCATCATTGGCTCTAAAATTACTGGGTTACATTTTTTGGCAGCTTCTTTAAGTGCCATAGATGCAGCAATTTTGAATGCCATTTCGTTTGAGTCAACGTCATGGTAAGAACCGAATACTAATTTCGCTTTAATGTCGATTAATGGGTAACCAGCAACTACACCGCGATCTAAAGAATCACGTAAACCAGCTTCAACAGCAGGAATGTATTCACGAGGTACTACACCACCAACGATAGCGTTTTCGAATTCAAAGCCTTTACCTTCTTCGTTTGGAGAGAACTCGATCGTTACGTCACCGTATTGACCGCGACCACCAGATTGACGTGTAAATTTACCTTGAACTTTAGCTTCGCCACGGAATGTCTCACGGTAAGATACCATTGGAGCACCAACGTTAGCTTCAACTTTAAATTCACGGCGCATACGGTCAACTAGGATGTCTAAGTGTAACTCACCCATACCAGAAATGATCGTTTGTCCAGTTTCTGTGTCAGTGTGAGCACGGAAAGTTGGATCTTCTTCTTGTAATTTAGCTAATGCTTGACCCATTTTATCTTGGTCAGCTTTAGATTTTGGTTCTACCGATAAAGAAATTACTGGCTCTGGGAATTCCATTGATTCTAAGATAACAAGGTGTTTCTCGTCACATAGAGTATCACCAGTTGTAGTATCTTTAAGACCTACAGCAGCAGCGATGTCACCAGCAAATACTTTAGAGATTTCTTCACGAGAGTTAGCGTGCATTTGTAGGATACGACCTACGCGCTCACGTTTACCTTTAGAAGAGTTTTGTACGTAAGAACCAGACTCAAGTGTACCTGAATATACACGGAAGAATGTTAACTTACCTACGAAAGGATCCGTCATTACTTTGAATGCTAATGCTGAGAATGGCTCAGAATCAGAAGACTTACGGATGATTTCTTCTTCACCATCAACGTCAGTACCTTTAATATCAGGAACATCAGCTGGAGCAGGTAAGTAAGCAACCGCAGCGTCTAACATTTTACGAACACCTTTGTGTTTGAATGCTGTACCACAAAGAACTGGGTAGAATTCTACAGCGATAGTAGCTTTACGGATAGCCGCAGTAAGCTCTTCGTTAGAGATTTCTTCGCCTTCTAAGTATTTCTCCATAAGATCTTCGTCAACACTTGCAACAGCGTCGATTAATTTCTCACGGTACTCTTCAGCTAATTCTTGGTGAGATTCTGGAATTGGTTGACCTTCACGTAAAGCCGTACCTTCTTCGTTGTCGTAGTAAGTAACGTCCATTTTGATTAAGTCAATAATACCTGAGAACTCGTCTTCAGCACCGATTGGTAACTGAACTGGGTGAGCGTTTGCTTGTAAACGTTCATGTAAAGTTCCTACAGAATATAAGAAGTCTGCACCCATTTTATCCATCTTGTTGATGAATACGATACGTGGAACTCCGTAAGTAGTAGCTTGACGCCATACTGTTTCAGTTTGAGGCTCAACACCAGATTGAGCATCTAAAACTGTTACTGCACCGTCAAGTACACGTAAAGAACGTTCTACTTCTACAGTGAAGTCTACGTGTCCAGGAGTATCGATGATGTTAATACGGTGACCGTCCCATTGAGCTGTTGTTGCAGCAGAAGTGATCGTGATACCACGCTCTTGCTCTTGCTCCATCCAGTCCATTTGAGATCCGCCATCGTGAGTTTCACCAATCTTGTGAATCTTACCAGTGTAATAAAGGATACGCTCAGTTGTTGTTGTTTTACCAGCATCAATGTGAGCCATGATCCCAATATTACGTGTATTCTCTAGAGAGAATTCGCGTTTCATAGGAAATTTCTCCTTCCATATTGGGTATAAACTGCTTTTATATAAGACCACGTATTGGCTAGCTTAAGCAGCCAATACGAAGGTCGAATTACCAGCGGTAGTGTGCGAATGCTTTGTTTGCTTCTGCCATTTTGTGCATATCTTCACGTTTCTTAACTGAAGCACCTGAGTTGTTAGAAGCATCGATGATTTCATTAGCTAAACGCTCCATCATCGTTTTCTCACCACGTAGGCGAGAATAGTTTACTAAGTAGCGTAAACCTAAAGTTGTACGACGCTCTGGGCGAACCTCAACTGGTACTTGATAGTTAGAACCACCAACACGGCGAGCACGAACTTCAAGAACAGGCATTACATTGTTTAATGCAGCTTCGAATACTTCGATTGGATTGTTACCAGTGCGCTCTTGAACTAATTCAAATGCACCGTATAAAATCTTTTGAGAAGTACCTCTTTTACCATCTACCATTAATTTGTTGATTAAACGAGTTACTAGCTTTGAGTTATAAAGTGGATCTGGTAACACGTCACGTTTGGAAACAGGACCTTTACGAGGCATGTGTTTTCCTCCTTTCAAATATTGATCATCTATTAGACGTTATTATTTTTTCTCTTTTGGACGCTTCGTTCCGTATTTAGAACGAGATTGCATACGACCGTTTACACCAGCAGTATCTAAAGCACCGCGTACGATGTGGTAACGAACTCCAGCTAAGTCTTTTACGCGACCGCCACGGATAAGAACAACACTGTGTTCTTGTAAGTTGTGACCTTCACCTGGGATATAAGCTGTTACTTCTAATTGGTTAGTTAAACGAACACGAGCATATTTACGTAAAGCCGAGTTCGGTTTACGTGGTGTCATTGTACCTACACGAGTACAAACTCCGCGTTTTTGTGGAGACTTAACATTAGTTAAAGACTTTTTGAAAGAGTTATAACCTTTGTTTAGCGCTGGAGATTTTGATTTCGTGATTTTAGATTGACGAGGCTTACGTACCAATTGGTTAATTGTAGGCATCGATTTTTCCTCCCTTCATTTATTCCTTGTAATACCACACATCCAGGTGGTTCATTTTTTGGGTAAAAACAAAGTCTTTGCATCCTTATGAATACAAAAACTAACTTACAGTAATAGCAACTATTGCAGCTCCAACATTTATGCCGAAAGTCTTCCCTAGTTCCCTCTTTGACTCAACTGTGGCAATCGGTATTCCGATTTCTTTCGCGAGAAGAATGGCCGGATCGGTTACCCAATTGTCTGCATCAAGTGCAACAATGAGTTCACTAACAAGACCCGCATGCATTGCTTTCACTGCCTGCTTTGTACCAATGATTGTTTGACTAGTCTTTACTCTTTCATAAGACATTTTCATATCCTCCGAAGTTCAGACAGTTAACTATCAACCTTAAACATATTATCATTCATACATTTTACTGTCAATACATATCACAAAAATTTCCGAGAAGAATTATGTTTCCCCTCGGATTTTTTTGTTTTTCAAAAAATTATTCTGCTGAAGTTACTTCTTCAAGGTTTAAATCGTCTTCTTCCATACGGATTTGACGATAGCGTTGCATACCAGTACCAGCTGGAATAAGCTTACCGATAATTACGTTTTCTTTCAGACCTAGTAACTCATCACGCTTACCTTTAATTGCAGCATCCGTTAACACACGAGTTGTTTCTTGGAATGATGCAGCAGATAAGAATGATTCTGTTTCAAGAGAAGCTTTTGTAATACCTAAGATTACTGGGCGTGCTGTTGCTGGACGAGATGATGCAACCGCTGTACGCTCTTTTAATACTCCGGCATTTGCTTCTTTGAATTGGTGTACATCTAATAATGAATCTGGTAATAACTCTGTGTCACCAGCTTCAATGATACGTACTTTGCGAAGCATTTGACGAACCATTACTTCAACGTGCTTGTCGCCAATTTCTACCCCTTGCATACGGTATACTTTTTGTACTTCTTTTAATAAGTACTCTTGAACAGCTAAAGTACCTTTTACTTTTAATAATTGTTTTGGATCAATTGAACCCTCTGTTAAGTTTTGACCACGTACTACTTGATCGCCTTCAATCACTTTTAAACGTGCGTTGTAAGGAGACGTGTATTTGCGTGTTTCCACATCGCCTTGAATCGTGATTTCTTTTAAGCCTTCACGAATTTCGTCGATTTGAATTACTTTACCCGCGATTTCCGTAATTAACGCCTGACCTTTTGGATTACGCGCTTCGAAAATCTCTTGGATACGAGGAAGACCTTGTGTAATATCGTTACCTGCTACCCCACCTGTGTGGAATGTACGCATCGTTAACTGTGTACCTGGCTCACCGATTGATTGTGCTGCAATAATACCTACTGCCTCACCAACCTCAACGTTTTCACCTGTTGCAAGGTTAACACCGTAACATTTTTTACATACACCGTGCTTTGTATCGCACGTAAATGCTGAGCGGATTGAAATACCTGTTAAGAATAATTTTTCAGAGATTGTGCGATCGCCTTCGCTCTTCGCTTCTAATTCTGCAAATAATTGCGCTACTTCACGCGCTTTATCTTGCGTAATTAAAGCATCACTTTCAACGATTACATCCTCTGAATTTGGACGACGGATTGTTTTCTTCGCATGACGACCGATTAAACGCTCTTCTAATGTTTCGATTACTTCCGTGCCTTCCATTAACGGCCCAATTTTTAAACCGCGGTCTGTACCACAGTCATCTTCGCGGACAATTACATCTTGTGCAACGTCTACTAAACGACGAGTTAAGTAACCTGAATCGGCTGTTTTAAGTGCTGTATCGGCAAGACCTTTACGCGCACCGTGAGTCGAGATGAAGTATTCTAATACTGTTAAACCTTCACGGAATGAAGATTTGATCGGTAACTCGATGATACGACCAGCCGGGTTGGCCATCAGACCACGCATACCCGCAAGCTGCGTAAAGTTCGATGCGTTACCACGGGCACCTGAGTCAGACATCATGAAGATTGGATTCGTTTTTTGTAACGAGTCCATTAATTTACCTTGGATAATATCTTTCGCTTTAGACCAGCTAGCGATAACGCGGTCATAACGCTCTTCCTCTGTGATTAAACCACGACGGAATTGCTTCATTACTTTGTCCACTTGCGTTTGTGCTTCAGCTAAAATTTCACCTTTGTCCGGTAATACTTCGATGTCAGCTACACCTACAGTAATACCTGCACGAGTAGAGTATTTGAATCCTAAGTTTTTCATACGGTCAAGCATTTTAGATGTTTCTGTAATATGGAAGCGTTTGAACACTTCTGCAATTACGTTACCTAAGAATTTCTTACGGAATGGTGCAACTACTGGTGTGTTTGCAAAGTATTTCGCAAGTATTGCTTGACGTTGTGCTTCGATTTGCTCTGCTTGAGATAACTCTGCATAGCCTTCTGAAGCTTCGATTTGTGCTAATAATTCTGCATCCACTGTTAATGTTGCAAAGTATTTTTCAGGCGTTACAGTTTCTAAGTTCGAATCTGTAGGCTCGTTAATATATGGGAATGACTCTGGAAGAATTTCATTGAAAATTACTTTACCAACAGTTGTTAATAAGAATTTCTCGTTTTGTTCTTCCGTAAACGTTTGGTTGTTTACTGAGCTTGCTTTTACAGCAATACGTGTGTGTAAATGTACTGTACCATTTTGGTAAGCGACTAACACTTCATCTGGACCGTAGAAGATCGAACCTTCACCACGCGCGCCTGCACGCTCAAGTGTTAAGTAATAGTTACCTAGTACCATATCTTGAGATGGTGTTACTACTGGTTTACCGTCTTTCGGGTTTAAGATGTTTTGAGCAGCTAACATAAGTAGGCGTGCTTCTGCTTGCGCTTCAGCTGATAAAGGTACGTGAACGGCCATTTGGTCACCATCAAAGTCAGCGTTGTAAGCTGTACATACTAATGGATGTAAACGGATTGCACGGCCTTCTACTAATGTAGGCTCGAATGCTTGAATACCAAGTCGGTGAAGCGTCGGTGCACGGTTAAGTAATACCGGATGCTCACGAATAACGTCTTCTAAAACGTCCCACACTTCATTGTGCATGCGTTCGATTTTACGTTTCGCAGACTTAATGTTGTGTGCTAGACCGCGCTCTACTAACTCTTTCATTACGAAAGGTTTGAATAGCTCGATTGCCATTTCTTTTGGAAGACCACATTGGTACATTTTTAAGTTTGGACCTACTACGATAACCGAACGACCAGAATAGTCTACACGTTTACCAAGTAAGTTTTGACGGAAACGACCTTGTTTCCCCTTTAACATATGTGAAAGCGATTTTAACGGACGGTTACCAGGACCAGTAACAGGACGACCGCGACGACCGTTATCGATTAAAGCATCAACTGCTTCTTGTAACATACGTTTTTCGTTTTGTACGATGATGTTTGGCGCACCAAGATCAAGTAAACGTTTTAAACGGTTGTTACGGTTAATAACACGACGGTATAAATCGTTTAAGTCAGATGTTGCAAAACGACCACCATCTAATTGCACCATTGGACGAAGCTCTGGTGGAATTACTGGAAGTACGTCTAAAACCATCCATTCTGGTTTATTGCCAGAATTACGGAATGATTCCACTACTTCAAGGCGTTTAATCGCACGAGTACGACGTTGACCTTGTGCAGTTTTTAACTCTTCTTTTAACGTTACTGTTTCATCTTCTAAATCAATGTTCACTAAAAGCTGTTTAATCGCTTCAGCGCCCATTGCTGCGTGGAAATCTTTACCGAATTTTTCACGGTATAAGCGATATTCCTTTTCAGAAAGAAGCTGTTTCTTTTCTAAGTTTGTTGCACCTGGCTCGATTACAACATAAGAAGCGAAGTAAATTACTTCTTCTAATGCGCGTGGAGACATATCAAGGATTAAGCCCATGCGTGATGGAATCCCTTTGAAGTACCAAATATGTGATACTGGTGCTGCTAATTCGATGTGACCCATGCGCTCACGACGAACTTTTGCACGAGTTACTTCTACGCCACAACGGTCACAAACTACGCCTTTATAACGAACGCGCTTGTATTTACCACAGTGACACTCCCAGTCCTTTTGAGGTCCAAAGATTTTCTCACAGAAAAGACCGTCTTTCTCTGGCTTTAAAGTACGGTAGTTGATTGTTTCAGGTTTCTTTACTTCGCCGTAAGACCATGAGCGAATCTTGTCTGGTGAAGCTAAACCAATTTTCATATATTCAAATTCATTAACGTCGATCAAGGAGCCTACCTCCCTTTAGTATAAGTTCTTAACCTTGGCTAAGACTTGTCCGTAGCTCAAACGATACATTTTTTATTTATAAATAGAGAAAAGTCGGACAGGGCCATTTAAACCTGCCCGACTTTGAAATTTTTTATTCAACAGACTGAGATGTTTCTTCTCCTTCGTCTACTTGAGGTAAACGAGGTGCATCAGCTGGTGCTGGAATTTCTTCATCTTCGTCTAAGTCGCGAAGTTCAACTTCTTCGTCGTTGATTGTTAACATTTTTACGTCCATACCTAGTGACTGTAATTCTTTAATTAATACTTTGAATGATTCAGGTACACCTGGCTCTGGAACGCTTTCACCTTTAACAATTGCTTCGTATGTTTTCACACGACCAACGACGTCATCTGACTTCACTGTTAAAATCTCTTGTAATGTGTATGCTGCACCGTATGCTTCAAGTGCCCATACTTCCATCTCACCGAAGCGCTGACCACCGAATTGTGCTTTACCACCAAGCGGTTGCTGCGTTACTAATGAGTAAGGACCTGTTGAACGAGCGTGAAGCTTATCATCAACCATGTGCGCAAGTTTGATCATGTACATGACACCAACAGATACGCGGTTATCAAATGGCTCACCTGAACGTCCATCATAAAGAACTGTTTTACCATCGCGGTTCATACCAGCTTCTTCGATTGTTTCCCAAACGTCTTCTTCGTTTGCACCATCGAATACAGGAGTTGCGATGTGGATGCCCATTTGACGAGCAGCCATACCTAAGTGTAACTCAAGTACTTGTCCGATGTTCATACGAGATGGTACGCCTAGAGGGTTTAACATGATGTCAATTGGTGTTCCGTCTGGCATGAATGGCATATCTTCTTCTGGAAGGATACGCGAGATAACCCCTTTGTTACCATGACGTCCGGCCATCTTATCACCAACGCGGATTTTACGTTTTTGAACGATGTACACACGTACTAATTGGTTAACACCTGGTGGTAACTCATCGCCGTCTTCACGGTTGAATACCTTCACATCAAGAATAATACCGCCTGCTCCGTGTGGTACACGTAAAGACGTGTCGCGCACTTCGCGAGCTTTTTCACCAAAGATTGCGTGTAATAAGCGCTCTTCAGCTGTAAGTTCAGTTACCCCTTTAGGCGTTACTTTACCTACTAAAATATCACCGTCACGTACTTCTGCACCGATGCGGATAATGCCGCGCTCGTCTAAGTTACGAAGTGCATCCTCACCAACGTTTGGAATGTCACGAGTGATTTCTTCTTTACCAAGCTTCGTATCACGAGATTCTGATTCATACTCTTCAATATGAACAGAAGTGTATACGTCATCTTTTACAAGGCGCTCAGACATGATAACGGCATCCTCGTAGTTGAAGCCGTCCCAAGTCATGAAGCCGATTAACACGTTACGACCAAGTGCTAATTCACCGCGTTCCATTGAAGGACCGTCAGCTAAAATGTCACGTGGTTCTACGCGATCGCCAACTTTTACGATTGGGCGTTGGTTGTAAGATGTACCTTGATTAGAACGTACGAACTTTTGTAATTTATATTTAACTAAATCGCCTTTTACTTCCTTACCGTCTACTTCTTCGATGCGACGAATGTGAATAGAACGTGCTTCTACATGTTCAACAATACCGCGGTGTTTAGAAACAACCGCAGCACCTGAATCACGAGCGTCTACGTGTTCCATACCAGTACCAATAAATGGCGCTTCTGGGTTTAATAAAGGAACAGCTTGACGTTGCATGTTCGCACCCATTAAGGCACGGTTCGAGTCATCGTTTTCTAAGAACGGGATACATGCAGTGGCAGCAGATACAACTTGCTTTGGAGATACGTCCATGTAGTCAATTTTTTCACGTTTGAATACAGTGTTATCTCCTCGGAAACGACCTACTACTTCTTCTTCTACAAATGTACCGTCTGGATTTAAGCGAGAGTTTGCTTGTGCAACAACGTAGTTATCTTCTTCGTCAGCTGTTAAGTAATGGATTTTATCCGTTACAACACCTGTTTTTGGATCAACGCGGCGATAAGGTGTTTCAATGAAACCGAACTTATTTACTTCTGCGAATGATGATAATGAGTTGATTAGCCCGATGTTTGGACCCTCTGGTGTTTCGATTGGACACATACGACCGTAGTGAGAGTAGTGAACGTCACGTACTTCCATACCAGCGCGCTCACGTGTTAAACCACCAGGCCCTAATGCAGATAGACGACGCTTATGCGTTAACTCAGCAAGTGGGTTTGTTTGGTCCATGAATTGCGATAACTGAGAAGATCCGAAGAACTCTTTAATTGATGCAATTACTGGGCGGATGTTGATTAATTTCTCTGGTGCGATTGCTGTTGTATCGTTAATTGACATACGCTCACGAACAACGCGCTCCATACGAGATAAACCGATGCGGAATTGGTTTTGTAGTAATTCACCTACAGAACGTAAACGACGGTTACCTAAGTGGTCAATATCGTCCGTGTTCCCAATGCCATGTAGTAAGTTGAAGAAATATGACACAGAGGCAATAATGTCTGCTGGTGTAATATTTTTTACAGCTTCTTCAATGTTCGCATTCGATGTGATGATGATTTCTTTTTGAGACTCATCGTTTGGTGCGTAAACTTTGATCGATTGGATCGTTACGTCGCCTTCTAACACACCATTTACATGTGTTAACGTTTGGTAACCGATTTTATCGCGCTCAAGCAAAGGAATTAATAAATCTAATGTACGGCGGTCTAATAACGTACCCTTCGTAAATAGCGTATTGCCTTCTTCGTCTTGATACACTTCACCAGTTTCTGGATTCACTAATGTTTCCGCAAGAACTTGGTTGAATAAACGGTTCTTAATGTGAAGTTTTTTGTTCATTTTGTAGCGACCAACGTTTGCTAAGTCATAGCGTTTTGCGTCGAAGAAACGAGAGTATAATAAGCTC
>JAXJTE010000210.1:0-5711 GCA_036309765.1 Caryophanon sp.
GAGCTTATTATACTCTCGTTTCTTCGACGCAAAACGCTATGACTTAGCAAACGTTGGTCGCTACAAAATGAACAAAAAACTTCACATTAAGAACCGTTTATTCAACCAAGTTCTTGCGGAAACATTAGTGAATCCAGAAACGGGTGAAGTGTATCAAGACGAAGAAGGCAATACGCTATTTACGAAAGGTACATTATTAGACCGTCGTACATTAGACTTATTAATTCCTTTACTTGAACAAGACAAAATCGGTTACGAAACATTAACGCATGTTAATGGCGTATTAGAAGGTGACGTAACGATCCAATCGATCAAAGTATACGCACCAAACGATGAGTCTGAAAAAGAAATTATCATTACATCGAATGCAAACGTAGAAGAAGTGAAAAACATTACCCCAGCGGACATCATCGCTTCTGTATCGTATTTCTTCAACTTACTACACGGCATTGGGAACACGGACGATATCGACCACTTAGGTAACCGTCGTTTACGTTCTGTAGGTGAATTACTACAAAACCAATTCCGTATCGGGTTAGCTCGTATGGAGCGTGTTGTTCGTGAACGTATGTCAATTAACGACACAACAGCAATTGCACCTGAAAAATTAATCAACATTCGCCCTGTCATTGCATCAATTAAAGAGTTCTTCGAAAGCTCTCAATTATCGCAATACATGGACCAAACAAACCCACTTGCGGAATTAACGCATAAGCGTCGTCTATCTGCATTAGGGCCTGGTGGTTTAACACGTGAGCGTGCTGGTATGGAAGTACGTGACGTTCACTACTCTCACTATGGTCGTATGTGTCCGATTGAAACGCCAGAGGGTCCAAACATCGGGTTAATCCACTCATTAGCAACATACGCACAAATTAATAAACTAGGTTTCATTGAAACGCCTTACCGCCGTGTTGATCCAAAAACAGGTGCCGTAACGGATCAAATTCATTACTTAACAGCTGACGAAGAAGATAACTACGTAGTTGCACAAGCAAACTCTCGCTTAAATCCAGATGGTACATTTGCAGAGGAAGAAGTAGTAGGACGTTTCCGAGGCGATAACACTGTATTCAAACGTGAAAAAATTGACTACATGGACGTATCTTCAAATCAAATTGTATCTGTTAGTTCAGCATGTATACCATTTTTAGAACATACTGCTTCACATCGTGCCTTAATGAGTGCGAATATGCAACGTCAAGCCGTTCCGTTATTAAACCCAGAAGCACCGTTTATCGGTACTGGTATGGAACATGTAAACGCGCGTGACTCAGGTGCAGCGGTTGTTTCAAAACACCACGGTATCGTTGAGCACGTTGAAGCTCGTTCAATTCACATTCGTCGCATCGAAAAGATCGATGGCAAAGAAGTAAAAGTCGATTTAGTTAAATATAAATTACAAAAATTCGTACGTTCTAACCAAGGTACATCTTACAATCAACGCCCAATCGTTAAAGTTGGCGATCGCGTAGAGCCACGTGATATTTTAGCTGACGGTCCTTCAATGGAGCGCGGTGAATTAGCGCTTGGAAGAAACATAGTTACAGCATTTTTACCATGGGAAGGATATAACTTTGAAGATTCTATTATTATATCTGAACGTCTTGTAAAAGATGACGTATACACTTCTGTCCATATTGAAGAATATTCATCAGAATCTCGTGATACGAAGCTTGGTAAAGAAGAAATTACTCGTGTCATTCCAAACGTAGGTGAGGATGCACTTCGTAACTTAGACGAGCGCGGAATCATCCGTATCGGTGCGGAAGTACGAGACGGTGATATTTTAGTAGGTAAAGTAACGCCTAATGGTGTAACGAAACTTACAGCTGAAGAGCGTTTATTACATGCAATCTTCGGTGAAAAAGCTCGTGAAGTGCGCGACACGTCTTTACGTGTACCACACGGCGCAGGCGGCATTATTCTTGATGTGAAGGTATTCAACCGTGAAGACGGCGATGAGTTACCGCGAGGTGTTAACCAATTAGTACGTGTATATATTGGTAAAAAGCGTAACATTCGTGTTGGTGATAAATTAGCAGGGCGTTATGGGAATAAAGGGATAGTATCATTAATTTTGCCTGAAGAAGAAATGCCTTATCTGCCCAATGGTAAACATGTAGATATGATTCTTAATCCACTAAGTGTCCCTACACGTTTAAATATCGGTCAATTATATGAACAACAGCTAGGGATGAGCGCTCAAAAGTTGCAACTCTATTTAGAAATACCTGCATTTAATCGTCCTTTAGATGAACAACTACTTGAAACATTAGAGCGAGCTGAATTAACGAGTGACGGTAAAACCATTCTTTATGATGGTCGTTCTGGTGAACCATTCGATAATAGAGTCTCAGTTGGCATCGTGTACATGATGAAATTAGCACATATGGTTGACGATAAAATTCATGCACGTTCGACAGGTCCTTACTCAGTAGTAACGCAGCAGCCGCTTGGTGGTAAAGCACAATTCGGTGGTCAGCGCTTCGGTGAGATGGAAGTATGGGCACTTGAAGCATATGGTGCAGCATACACCTTACAAGAAATTTTAACAGTGAAGTCAGATGACGTTGTCGGTCGTGTGAAAACATATGAAGCAATCGTTAAAGGCGAAAGCCTTCCAGAACCAGGTGTACCTGAATCATTCAAAGTATTAATCAAAGAATTACAGTCACTAGGTATGGATGTAAAAATGTTAACAATCAATGACGAAGAAGTTGAACTTCGCGACTTAGACGAAGATGATGAAATTCCAGCACCAGCTGATGCACCTCGTTTACTACAAGTAGACGAGTCGGAAGAACCATCACAGTCTCTTGAATAAGTAATTTCAAAGTCGGGTAGGATTATTTAATCCTCTCCGACTTTTTTATATTGTGTCTCGTCACATACCTATAAAGCTAGGGGCATCAGTACCGCCTAACATTAATTTCTGTAACTTCAGTAGCTTACAAAAAAGGATGGCGCTTTTGATGCATCAAATTCTATCCACTGCACTGGATCTTTTAGAACAAGAGTTACGTACGTGTTTATCTCCAACAGTGCTCCCAAATATCGCTAAACGTTTGAGCTATATACAAGGTGATTGAAATTTAGAATGTGAACGAGGCTCGAAACAAGAGGCGGACTCCTGCGGGAAAAGCGTGAGCGAGAGACTATAGGCTCGAGCCACGCCCGCGGAAAGCCTGCCTCGATGTGGAGAGCCGACGAACAAAACGCTAAAATACATTCACCGTCTATATATATTAAATGACGAATTGTAATATTAAGTGCAACACCTGCGAGACAAAATAAAAGAAACCCATAACGACCTCGTGTACCATGTTAGTTACCACACCAAACATCAGAGGAGGAATCGTTATGAGCTATACTCATCTTACCATATCTGAACGTGTAAAAATAGAAACCTATCTGGCATTAGGCTATTCCATTCGTGCCATCGCCCAGCACCTTCATCGCAGCCCCTCGACGATTTCAAGAGAGCTGCGTCGCTACATTCATTGAGCGTAAAACACGCTGGTATGTCGGGATTCTTCTGCCAGACCGTTCCGCTGCATCAATGGAGAGTGCGGTGAAACAGCTGCATAAGCAGTTGCCTCTAGGCGCCTTTCAAACAGCGACAACGGATCGTGGGAAAGAATTCAGCTGTTACCACGCGCTGGAACAAGAGTTAAACATCCGCATATACTTTGCGGATGCGTACGCTTCGTGGCAACGTGGCAGTAATGAAAATGGCAATGGTTTGTTACGTGAGTTCTTCCCGAAGAAAACCAATTTCGATCATGTAACAGCGTCTGAGATGACACAAGCACTGCAATTAATCAACAACCGACCAAGAAAATGTCTTGGTTGGAAAACCGCATACGAGGCGTTTGAGGAAGAACTGTTGCACTTAATTTGACAAACCATCATTTTAAATTAATTAAATTTCATAAATCCTATACAACCTCCCATCTGATATGACTTCCAACGAACGCGTATGGCTGATGATCAGCGTCACACACTTTTGACTTTAGCTATGAGTTAGAGCGCTAACCACTACAAAGCGTATCACTTATTCTTACACTCAAACATTCGTTTCTTCCTCTTTTCGTAATAGCCTTTTTGTGTACTGCACGCGAATTTTGCGTTTTTTATCAACGAAAGACAAGTACCATGTTTGCGTGTTGATGAAGTTAACTTTTCGTTTCATATTTCTACATTTTTGTCCTTTTTTTAAAAGATAAAAGACTAGTTATCTAGTTAACCAACACCAATGAGGTTAACTTTATATAAATCCGTAATACGATACGAACGCAATAAAAAAACGACGAGATGAACTCGTCGTTGAACAGCATATCCATTTATGCCTGCATCGCAAATGTTTTGATGATTTTATTCGTATCTAACCCTTCATCTGCTTTCGCTAATTGAATGAATTCATCACGATCCTGAATCACAAGCATATCTTTGAAAAAGAGGTCACGTTCAGTGATGGAAGACCATTCCAATGAATTGGTACTCATCCGGTGAATGCCAAGTTTCGTTGACCCATGTACTTTTTTAAAGGCGTTTATAAAGTCACGGATAACAGTTACATCCGTACGCTCCGAACTAAAATGCCATGCAATACGTTGCCCTTTTGAATAAACGCTTGTCACAGCGATAAAATGTTGATACATTGGAAAATTCCTCCTTACGTTTCATGATTTTCAATATAAATTCGTGGCCATTTTGTATAAGCCTGTTTATGTTTAGCGTGGGATTCTATGTTAGTGTGCTCATCTTTGTTACACCAAATTTGCAGCTCCCATGGAAAGAATTTATTATTCCCATTTTGGAAGTAAATATGTGTAGCTTGATAATCTCCTTTAGAGGAATGATGCACTTTTATACCTTTTAAGTCCTGTAATAGATCAGTTAAATGCTTTTCATTGGCATCGCTATGATCAAAGTCATCAACAAAAATTCGAAAGCCAAATAAATCATTTAAACATTTTTTTAAATGGACGCGCCCACCTTCACCTTTGTTCAATTTATAGTGGTAGAGCTTCGGTATACGGGAATTGGGTTCTTTAATTCGCGTACGGATTGGATAATTCTCTAATAATGCATTATAGTGTGTATTCAGTAATAATTCATCAAAAAGTAAATCACAATAGTCATCGATATACTGTACGAATTCTGGCTTTAGTTCCGCATCTTCAGAAAATACATCATTAATTTGCTTCGATTTTAAATTGTAAGGAGCTGCCGTTTGTGAGAGCCATTGATCCGAAAAGTTTGCATGTAATTTGTTGATCTGCCTAGCTAGCTCAGCAATCTGTAAAATGGCTTGATTTGATTCCATAATGTCTCCTTTTCTTATTTATTATACACTGAATGATACGTTACATTCATTTATTTTGAGTGCTGAACACGATAGATACCTGTATCGTCGTTATGAATGCCCTTTAGAACGAGTCTTATCGCGTTTTCATGTTCGGTGCAAAGCATGCTAACTTATTGCTGGCTGTTAACGGATCTAATCCCTTCTCCACATGCATTAACACTTGTTTTTCATACGCATGAAATTTTGTGTCATGAAGAGCTAAATCAAGTGGCGAATCGGGCAAAGCATAGTGTTGGCGTAATTGTTGCCACTCTTCTTCTGAATGCGATACGTTCATTGTTTCTCCTACCTCAACTATTCTACGTTCAACCGTTTTATAAGGAGCTGCTGATAAATC
>JAXJTE010000211.1:0-62547 GCA_036309765.1 Caryophanon sp.
GAGGCTGGGACAAAACCCACCTCTAACTAAAAATAGCCGCTGGCATTTTACACAAGTAAAATGTCGGCGGCTTTATTTTTTTGCATCAGAAAAGGACACTTTCTGTTAAAATTTAAGTATCTCACCACAAAAATTTTAGTCAAAGGAAGTGCCCTTATGTTTAAAGATTATAACATGAATCAATTAGTTTTACCTTTAGATTTAGAAGTTAAATTACAACAAAATGATATTGCCTTTCACGTTCATCATCTCGTTGAAAGCATCCCTTCTGAAGCATTCGAATCATTTATCCAACATGAAGGCTGTCCTGCCTATCACCCTCGCATGATGTTAAAGATTATTTTATGCGCGTATACACAATCGGTTTTCTCGGGGCGGAAAATCGAAGCCCTTTTGAAAGACAGCATTCGCATAATGTGGCTAGCCCAAGGGTATGAACCAAGCTACCGTACCATCAATCGTTTTCGTGTGCATCCACAAGTCAAAGAACTCATTCGTGCCTGTTTCGTTCAATTCCGTTGCCAACTTGTACAAGAAAAACTAATCGACAATGACGCTATTTTTATTGATGGCACGAAGATTGAAGCCAATGCCAATAAGTTCTCCTTTGTCTGGAAGAAATCGATTGAACGTTATCATGCGAAACTCATTGAAAAATCGAACGCGATTTATGATGAGCTACTTCAACGTGAAATCATTCCAGAAATCCAACGAGAATCAGCCGAACAGCTTTCTATTCCAGAGCTTGCGCAAGTGATTCAAGCCGTAGATGAAGTCGTAAAAAACTATGATGAACGGATTGAAGCATCGACAGATGTGCCTGAAAGAAAGAAATTGCGAAGCGAACGCAAGTACCCGAAAGAGATGCGTAAAACATTGATTGAACTCGCTTTACGCAAGCAAAAATATGCACAAGATTTCGAGATTTTTGGTACACGTAACAGCTACTCCAAAACAGATCAAGGTGCGACGTTTATGCGAATGAAAGACGATTACATGAAGAATGGGCAACTGAAAGCAGGTTATAATGTTCAAATTGCGACAGAAGGTCAATATGCGCTCGCTTATAGCATTTTCCCGAATCCAACGGATACCTTGACGATGATTTCCTTCTTAGATGAAATTGAACAACATTACTTTGAATTACCGAAACACATCGTCGCAGACGCTGGTTATGGCAGCGAACAAAACTACAACGATATTTTAGTCAACCGCAAACGAGAAGCATTAATCACATACAATCTTTATTTGAAGGAGCAGAAGAAAAAATATAAACAAAATCCTTTCAACACAGCGAACTGGGCGTATGATGAGGAAACCGATACGTATACTTGCCCGAACAATCAGTCTTTACAGTTCAAGTACAATTCTGTTCGAACAGACCGAAATGGTTTTACTCGACAGTTCAAAGTGTACGAATGTGAAAATTGTACGGATTGCCCGCTCCGATCTTCTTGTACAAAAGCGAAAGAAGGTAATCATCGCAAACTGATGATCAATGAGAACTGGGAAGAACAAAAAGAATATGTAAGAGCAAAGCTTTCAGATGAGGAAACAGGTGCCATCTATCGAAAACGAAAAATCGATGTGGAACCAGTTTTTGGATTCCTGAAGGCTAATTTGCGTTTCACTCGATTTTCAGTTCGTGGAAAATCGAAGGTTGAAAACGAAATGGGCCTCGCATTAATGGCCGTGAATTTAAGAAAGTTCACGGCCAACAGCTAAGGAGATTTAGATAAATAGTATCAAAAATGAAGAAAGTGGAATTTGAGCTGCCTCAAATTCCACTTTCTTATGATTAGAAGCTAGTTATGTCCCAGCCTCTTTTTCGTTCGGCAAAGACGCAAAAAATAATACATAATACTTCCATTCCCTTATTAACTAGATTATAATAATTATAAAGTAAAAATAACTATAATAAAGGATAATGATAATCATTCACAGTAAAATGGAGGGTTTACATGCAATTACATAATCGAGAACACTTATCATTAAATGAGAATATAAAAGCGTATGGTGAATTATTCGCTGCGACCATTTCCGGCATTTTAATCGTCGTGGCTTGGCTACTCCAAACAAACGGCGCTGAACAATTTTCCATCTTCACGTACATCGCCGCCTTTTTAATCGGTGGCTACGCAAAAGCGAAGGAAGGCATTACCGAAACATTTCGTGAAAAAAAATTAAACGTCGAAATGCTCATGATCTTCGCTGCACTTGGCGCTTGTATTACTGGCTACTGGGCAGAAGGTGCGCTCCTCATTTTCATTTTTGCAGTGAGCGGCGGCTTAGAAGCGTACGCACTGAGCAAAAGCGAAAAGGAATTATCTGCACTTGTCGAGCTACAGCCACAGGAGGCGACGCGTATCAACGGTGACACGCACACAGTTGTAGCAGTCAATACGCTACACATTGGCGATGTTGTACTCGTCAAGCCTGGTGAGCGCGTACCGATTGACGGCGAAGTGCTAACAGGTCGCTCGTCTATCGATGAGGCGGCACTTAGCGGTGAAGCAGTACCGATTGTGAAGGAAGTTGGCGATGCGGTGTTTGCTGGCACGATGAACGTCAACGGTGCGCTCACGATTCGCGTCACAGCAGAAGCAAGTAATACGGTATTCCAACAAATCGTCACGCTCGTTGAACAAGCACAGCACGACAAAGCACCGACGCAGCAGTTTATCGAAAAATTTGAGGAACGCTACGTACAAGCGGTATTAATCGTCGTCGGTATCATGATGTTTTTACCGGTATTTTTATTCGATTGGTCGTTCGAAACGGCGTTTTACCGCGCAATGGTATTACTCGTTGTTGCATCACCGTGTGCACTCGTTGCCGCAGTTATGCCTGCAACACTTGCCGCTATTTCGTCTGGTGCAAAGCAAGGCATTTTATTTAAAGGTGGGCAGCATTTCGAGCAGCTTAGTCGCATTGAGCGCATCGTTTTCGATAAAACCGGCACGCTCACAATCGGGCAACCTGTCGTAGTCGATTTCGCCGCCGCAAACAACGTAAACGAGCTCGACATGCTTCAGCTGCTCGGCACGATTGAAAAACAGTCGCATCACCCGCTCGCTCAAGCAATCGTCAACTATGCAGAGGACAAAACGACGCTGCATATGAGTGACGTCACAATTGAAGACATTCCAGGGTTCGGCTTACGCGCAACGCATGACGGACGCACATACGACGTCGGCAAAGCAGATTTCGTCGGCAAAGACAATGCGATGAGCTTTTTACAAACACACGGCATTGATCCAACAGGTAAAACACTCGTCTTTTTAGCGAATGAGCAGCACATTTTAGCCGCGGCTGCACTGCAAGATACGGTGCGTGATGAAGCAGCTGATGCGATTGCTGCACTAAAGAAACACGGTATTACACCGGTCATGCTTACAGGTGATAATGAGCTTGCCGCAGCAGCCGTCGCGAAACAGCTCGGCTTAACGGAAGTCGTCGCAAACTGCTTGCCACAAACGAAGGCACAATACATTCAAGCGCACGAGCACATCGCGATGGTCGGTGATGGCATTAATGACGCTCCTGCCCTCGCGCTTGCAGACGTCGGCATTGCGATGGGTAAAGGAACAGCAGTTGCACTACAAACAGCAGACGTCGCACTCATGCAAAATGATTTACGTAAAATTGAAAAAGCGGTGCGCATGAGCAAAAAACTACAGCGTATCGTGAAGCAAAACATTATTTTTTCAGTAAGTGTCATTGCGCTGCTCGTGCTGTCGAACTTTTTACAAATCGTCAATTTACCGCTCGGCGTCATCGGGCATGAGGGCAGCACCATTTTAGTTATTTTAAATGGACTGCGCATGCTTCGAACAAATTAACAAATAAAGAAGGAATCCCCCTTTCCGCAGTCGAATAATTGCATAAAGGGGGATGTTTTTTTATGAATGAACGCTTTAACAAAGGGATGGAGACGATGCGCCAGTACGTCTCAGAGGAAGAATTACAGCAAATGGTGTCAAATGATGCACTTGCACATATCGCACCAGATTTACGTAAATTAATTGTCGAGTATGCATACGGCGACATTTATAGCCGTGGTGAGCTAGGTGCAAAGGAACGCGCACTCGTTGTCATTTCAACGGTCGTGACACAAGGGGCTGCTCCGCAAACGAAAACGCACATTAAGCGCGGCTTGTTCGCTGGCTTAACGGAGGCGCAAATTGTCGAGGCGATTTTACAGCTCGCTCCGTACATCGGCTTCCCGCGCGTGCAAAATGCCTTAACGCTCGCTTCGGAAGTATTCGCCGCGCAGCAACAAAACGCATAAAAAAAAGGGAGCGTGCCACAATGGGCATGCTCCCTTTCCTATTAGTAAAATGTCGGTGATTTACTTTCAGCTCGTACTTCTTTGACGTTTTTACGCTTTTGCATCGTCGCGTTAATGATGCCGCCGATGATTAAAATCATGCCCGTAAAATATAGCCAAAGCATGAGCACGATGACACCACCGATACTGCCGTAAGTCGCCGTATAATTGCCGAAGTTGCTAATGTAAATCGAGAAGCCGTACGTCAGCCCAAACCATGCAACTGTCGCAAACGTCGCGCCGATGAAGACGCTCGTCACACGAATGCGCGGGTTTGTGTTCGGTACAATCCAGTACATTAAGTTCATCACAACGAAAATGAGCACGATTGGCAACACGAAGCGTACGACGTTCCAAATTTCGTTAAAACGCTCACTCAAATTAAACGTCGTTACCATGAAGTCACCAATTTGCTGGCCGAATACTGGTAGCACGAGCGCCACTAATATAATCGCTACGAACGACACGGTGAAAACGAGCGACCATACACGGTTCATCATGCCGGGCTTCGCTTTTACGTCGTATGCTTTGTTCAAGGCTTTCATGAGCGCATCGACACCTTTAGATGCCGACCAAATCGTCCCTAAAATACCGATTGACAGTAAGCCGCCACTTTGGTTCGCTAGCACTTCTTGTAGCACACCCGAAATGAGCGAATACACTTCTGCTGGCATGACGTCATCTAAAAACTCATACATAGCTTGTTCATCTAAATTTAAAAACGGTAATAATGTTACTAAAAAAATGAGAAGCGGGAAGAAGGATAATAGGAAAAAGTAGGCTAGCTGTGCGCCGAGTGAGCCGATATCTACCGCTTTGACGCGCAAAATGAAATCTTGAATGACACCTTTTGTCGTCGTAATATCTATTTTCGCTTCATCTGGTGCTGCAATTTCCATCACCGTTGCGACAATGCCTTGTTTTTTCTGTGCCATACACCCTCCACCCTTCTAATGCGTTTAGTTTACTCCGTTCGTTTCATCCTTTGTAAATGCTTTTTGCGTATCGCCGACCATCGCTTGAATTGTTTCTGGTAAGCCTTTTAGCTGATCCGCATTTTCAACAAGCTTCGTAATATTCGTTTGCGCTGTGTCATATAACGATTGCGCTTGCTCAATTTTACCTTCGACCATTTGCATTAACTCGTCGCGATTTTGCGCATAATATTTCACGCGCTCTGACGTCGTTTTCACCGTCGCTACTGTTGATTCACGCGTTGCACGGTCAAACATACTCACAATCCCACCAATAATCGCACCTGCAATAACTGCTTTGAAAAGTTTATTTTGCCCCATCGTCATCTTCTCCTCCTGCTTCTAATAAAAGCTATTCCCTAAAATATGCGGCAATAACCGCCTACACTTCCATTTTATCGAAAAACTTCCAAACTGCAAAGCCGCATACCCGTTCAGCAGTTGACTTTTCAACATGAAAATGAAAAGATGGAGTTATTCTAGTAAACGGAGGGAACTATCGTATGGATTTAACAACACCATCAAAAGAAAATGTCATTTACATGATCGACCAAATGAAAGATAAATTACGTATGGTAAACGTAGATGCGATGAAGTCTGAGAATTTCAGCGAAGAGCAATACGAGGACTTACTTTATTTATACAAAATGGTAATGAAGCGCGAAACGTTCAGCCCAAGCGAAATGCAAGCGATTGTCGCAGAGCTTGGTTCATTACGTAAATAATATGCATAAAAAAACGCTAGAGCAGACGAATCATTTCGCCTTTGCTCTAGCGTTTTTACGTACTCGCTTATTTTTGTAATGCTACTGCGATCGCCGCGCCAATTTTCGCGTTGTTTTTTACAAGCGCGATGTTTGCGTCTAACGATTTTCCTTCTGTTAGCTCTTTTACTTTACCTAGTAAGAACGGCGTCACATTTTTGCCTGCAATGCCTTGTGCGTTCGCTTCTGCTAATGCTTTTTGAATGATGTCGTTCATGAATGCCGCATCCATCGCATCTGCTTCTGGAATTGGGTTCGCGATTACCGCTCCACCACGTAAGTTTAAATCCCATTTCGCGCGCATCATGCTCGCCACTTCTTCAGCTGAATCAGCGCGGAAGTTTACCGCAAAGTCTGACTCGCGCGTGTAAAACGCTGGTAATACATCTGTGCCGTAACCGATGACCGGTACACCTTTCGTTTCTAAATATTCAAGCGTTAAGCCGATATCTAAAATCGATTTTGCCCCTGCGCATACAACGGCTACGTTTGTCATCGATAGCTCTTCTAAGTCCGCTGAAATGTCCATCGTCGTTTCTGCCCCGCGGTGAACGCCGCCAATACCACCTGTAACGAATAGCTCAATGCCTGCAAGCTCTGCACAAATCATCGTTGCGGCTACTGTCGTTGCTCCGATTTTTTTCGTTGCGAGTAAATAACCGATGTCGCGACGAGATGCTTTTGCGACGTCTGATGCATTGCCGAACATTTCAAGCTCCTCGTCTGATAAACCGATTTTAATTTTACCATCGATTAGTGCGATCGTTGCTGGTACGGCGCCGTTATCGCGAATAATTTGTTCGACCTCACGCGCTGTTTGTACGTTTTGTGGGTACGGCATGCCGTGTGAAATAATTGTTGATTCAAGCGCTACGACCGGTAACCCTTGCTCTTTTGCTTGTTGTACTTCCTGTGAATAAACGATGTATTGTTCCATATTAGTTTGCCTCCGTATGAAGTTGATTTTTCGTTATATTTTTTCGCACTGTATGCGTCGATTGAATCGTTTCGCGTGCATTTGTCATCGCCAGCTGTAACGTTCCGTCTAGCGTCTTTTCTGCTGTAAGACCGTAAATAAATGCCGCCACGAACGCATCGCCTGCGCCCGTGACATCAACGACTTGCTCGACTGCTTCGACGTCCTTTGTTAATACGCGACCGCTCGCATCACGCAGCCATACTTTTTCGCTGCCGTTCGTAATAATGACGTTGGCGACACCGCGCTGCTGAATGTGCTGCAACGCCTGTTCAAACTGCACATCTTCATGTAAGCTGTAGCCGACAATTGATTCTGCCTCATCGCGATTACACATCAGCCACGTAATACCTGTGAAGTCGTCTGGCAAATGCACCATTTTCGGTGACGATACAGGAACGACGATGAGCGGTACGTGATGCGCGTTAGCAACTTGCTGCAAGTACGCAATCGTTTCTTTCGGGCAGTTTAAATCCGCGACGATGTATTTCGCATGAACGAGTAGCTGCTCATGCTTTTGTAGTAACGCCGGTGTAAGCTGCTCATAAATGTCCATATCGGCCGCGGCAAACACTAAGTCACCTGCTTCATTTAAAATTGCCGTGTACGTGCCGGTTTGATGCGTCGATAATTTTTCGACAGCTGCGACGTTCATATACGGCTTGCTTTGCTCCTCAATCGTCGCCCATGCCGCGTCGTCGCCTGCAACGGTAATAAGACGCACCGCTTCACCTAGACGCCCTAAATTTTCTGCGATGTTGCGTGCGACACCGCCGACTGTTTCTTCAGACGTTGCCGGGTTTGACGTTGCCATTTGCAGTGCGCCGCGAATGTGAATTTTACGATCGACATTTGCACCGCCGATACATACGATGTCTTTTGCCTCTGGGAACACGTATGCGCGGCCGAGTAGCTTGCCGTCTTTCATGCACGCTGACAAAATGTTCGCTACTGCTGGGCGCGACATGTTGAGCTGCTGTGCCATTTCTTGCTGAGACAAAAATGGATTTTGGCGCAGTAGCTGCAATACGCGCTGCTCTTTTTCGTTCACCGTCCATCAGCTCCTCAAACTTTTGTTTATCACTTTAAACTTTTGTTTGATTCCTGTCAAGCAAACGTAAAAAAACACGATGCAAAGCGGCTGCTTTACATCGTGTTTTTTAGTTCGTTGCCGGTGGTGTCGTATCGCTTTCAACTTCGATTTGTGTACCATCTTCTAGTACGCGTTGTTGAACTAATACTTCTACACGACGGTTTTTCGAACGCCCTTCTGCTGTGCCATTATCTGCAATTGGGTGATATTCACCGTATCCTTTTGCACTAAAATGTAATGGGTCAAGCGCTGCGTTTGAATCAATTAATAATTTTAAGAAGTTTACCGCACGCATTACACTTAACTCCCAGTTTGATTCAAATGCTGGTGAGTTAATTGGTACGTTGTCGGTATGCCCCGTAATCACAACATTACGCGCTGGCTCAAACACAAGTAATTCCGACAATTCATTTGCAAGCTGTCTATTATCAGCCGCAATTGTCGCAGAAGCTGGAGCGAATAATACGCCATCTCGAATCGTCACAAGCAAGCCTTCGTCAGTCATCGTTGTTTCCAATGAACCTTCTAATTCATTTACGGCAATAAAATTATCAACGTTTGCTTGGATTTCTTGTAATTCTTTTTGGTCCATATTGTACGCTGCTTGCGAATTTTCTTGCTTTTTCGATGTTGTATCCGTTTCCATCGGCTCAACAGGTGATGGATACTCCATAACACTCTCTCCACCCATGAAAATCGAATTGAACACCGTTGACATTTCGTTTAACTTTTTTTGATCGACCGTACTCGACGCAAATAATACAATGAAGAGTGCTAATAATAAAGTTAAAATATCGGCGTAAGGAACTAGCCAGGATTCATCGACGTGATCCTCATGCTTATGCTTTTTATGACGTTTAGCCAAGGTCGCCTCCCTCGCTTCCCTTTCCTGTAATTTGCTGACGTTCTGATGCTGGTAAATACGATGCTAATTTTTGTTGGATGACTTTTGCTGATTCACCTTCTAATACAGATAAAACGCCTTCAATCATCATACGTTTTTGTTTTGATTCTACCGCTGATTTACGTTTCATTTTGTTCGCAAATGGATGCCATAATACATAACCAGTGAAGATACCTAATAATGTCGCAACGAATGCGGCTGAGATGGCATGACCTAACTTGTCGATATCAGACATGTCGGCTAATGCCGCGATTAAACCTACTACCGCTCCTAGTACCCCAAGAGTCGGTGCATATGTACCTGCTTGCGTGAAAATCGCAGCTCCAGATGCATGTCGATCTTCCATCGCTTCTACTTCTTCTGTTAAAACGTCACGAATATAATCCGCATTCTGACCATCAATCGCTAATGTTAAGCCGCTCTTTAAGAAATCGTCTTCAATTTCACTAACCGGACCTTCTAGCGCTAATAAGCCTTCACGACGAGCTAGCTCGCCCCATTTCCCAAACAACTCAATAATCTCCGAGTTTTCAGGTAATTTTGTTTCTGTGAATAGAATTTTAAAAATGCTTGGAATTCGCTTTAACTCTTTCATCGGGAACGCAATGATTACTGTCGCTAAAGTACCACCGATAATGATTAATAATGCGGCTGGTACGAATAGGTTCATAATCGGTACGCCTTTCATTACAATCCCCGCAAGTAAAGTAACGAAGCCAAACACTACACCAACAACTGATGATATATCCATTTCTCTACCTCCAACAACTTACTCATTCTCTTTTATTTCGACACAGATGCCATATGCTTAAACACAGTATATAAATATTCCCACATTTTTTCGATGTAAATGTACTGAATTAGTCACCATCCCGTAACATTTGATTAATTCGAATTATTATTGGTACTATAAAGGATGAACATATTGAGAGGGGTTAAGAAAATGGACTTAACATTTGAGCAAAAATTATCGAACTACGCTGAATTAGCTGTAAAAGTAGGTGTAAATATCCAAAATAATCAGTTTCTTTATATCACGGCCGCAGTGGACAACATGGATTTCGTACGTCTCGTAACGAAAAAAGCATACGAAGCAGGCGCTCGCCAAGTGTTCGTTGATTTAGTAGACGACGAGCTAACACGCCTACGCTACGAGTTAGCTCCAAACGATTCATTCGACTTCTTCCCTGAATGGAAAAAGCTTGAGCGCGAATCACTTGCTGAGCAAAACTGCGCGTTCATGAGCATCGTGTCACAAAGCCCAGACTTATTAAAAGGCATCGACGGCAAGCGCATTGCCACAGCACAAAAAGCAGCTGGACAAGCGCTTGCAAAATACCGCGAGTACGCGCAGTCAGACAAAATTAGCTGGACGGTAATCGCCGCACCTTCACAAGCTTGGGCCGCAAAAGTATTCCCGGAGCTTCCTGTGAGCGAGCAAGTAGCAGCACTGTGGAACGCAATCTTTAAAGCGACACGCTCAGACTTACAAGCACCAATCGACGCGTGGGTAACGCATAACGACACGCTGCACGAAAAAGTTGATTATTTAAACGGTAAAAAATACGCGAAGCTTCATTACAAAGCGCCAGGCACAGATTTAACAGTCGCATTACCAGATGGGCATTTATGGTGTGGTGCAGGAAGCGTCAACGTAAACGGTGCGGAGTTCATGGCGAATATGCCGACAGAGGAAGTGTTCACAACCCCTCATCGCGATGGCGTGGACGGATATGTATCAAGCTCGAAGCCACTGAGCTACGGCGGCAACATTATCGACAACTTCAAATTAACATTTGAAAACGGACGCATCGTAAACGTAGCGGCCGAGCAAGGCGAGGATATTTTAAAATCGCTCGTTGAAACAGATGAAGGCTCGCACTATTTAGGTGAAGTTGCGCTTGTTCCGCACGAGTCACCAATTTCAGCATCAGGCTTACTGTTTTACAACACGCTGTTTGACGAAAACGCATCAAACCACTTCGCAATCGGCAGCGCGTACGCATTTTGCTTAGATGGCGGCAAGGAAATGTCTCAAGAAGAACTAGCAGCACACGGCTTAAATCGTTCGTTAACGCACGTTGACTTCATGGTCGGCTCAGCGCAAATGGATATCGACGGCATTACAGCTGACGGGCAAGTAGAGCCAATTTTCCGTGCAGGCAATTGGGCATTTTAAGTTATAAAAGAATGTTTTTTCTACAAAAACGCAACTTTTTGTTATACAATGAATGGAATACATCGTTTCTAAAGGAGTGAGTTGTAATGGAGGTTGGCACGTTCGCTGAATATTTGACAACGCTTTTAGGCTATTCTGTACTCATTTTAGTTGCACTCGGTTACTTTATTTTTGTGTTATTTCAAGGATTAAACACGAAGGACGCGCTCATTATTGATCACAAGCCTGTGACGAATGAGCACGTTGCACAAACGAAGCATTAGCGCAAAGCGAGCAGCACAAGTAAGGCATGTAAACGCCGATACTGATGCTGCTCGCTTTTTATAACTCTTTTATTATATCTTCATAAAAAATAAATATATAGATTTTTCGACAACACGCTCTGTTCCCTCTATATTTCGTTAAAAAATTTTTGAAAATTGCTAGTATTACACCAATTCATCATTATATCAAGTAAAATATAAGAAAAGGATGGTGCAAACAAATGTCAATGTTAGACGAAATTTTAAAATTTAACGACTCATTCGTTGAGTACAAAATGTATGAGCCATATATTACAACGAAATACCCTGACAAACGAATTGTGATTTTATCGTGTATGGATACACGTTTAGTAGAATTATTACCTAAGGCGATGAACTTACGTAACGGCGATGTAAAAATCGTGAAAAGTGCGGGTGCATTAGTTGCACATCCATTCGGCTCGATTATGCGTAGTTTACTTGTAGCGGTTTACGCACTACAAGCGGACGAAGTGTATGTAATCGGACATTACGACTGCGGCATGAGCTCAGTTGATCCAATTGCGTTAATCGATGAAATGAAAGCGCGTGGCATTACGGAAGAAACATTAAACATTGTCAACTATTCAGGCGTTGATTTAAAAGGCTGGTTACGCGGCTTCGGTGACGTGGCGACAAGCGTAACGAAAAGTTGTGACGTCATTCGCAATCACCCGTTAATGGTGCCAGACATTCCCGTTCACGGCTTAATTATCGACCCAAGCTCTGGGAAACTTGATTTAATCGTTGATGGTGACAAACCAAACGGCGCATTAAACAAACCGATTACAGAACGCGCAGAATAACAAAAAGGAGACGCTCCCGAAATAGGGGCATCTCCTTTTTTATTGCTCATTTATTGCATTATAGTCATCCACGAGTAGCGCGTATAAATAATGATCTTCCCACGTGCCGTTAATGAATAACAGCTGACGAAGCAGTCCTTCGCGCACAAAGCCATTTTTCTCTAGCACGCGAATCGAGCCAGTATTGTTCGGTGACACGTACGCTTCTAATCGATGAAGCTTCGCCGTTTGAAACGCAAATTGAATCGCTAACGATAGCGCCTCTGATGCAACCCCTCGCCCGACAAACTTCTCGTCGATTGAGTAGCCAATCAGCCCGCTTGCGTACGGCAGCCGCTTCATCGAAAATAGCGACACTTGCCCAATTAAATGCGTCGTCTCCACATCAAAAATGCCGAACGAAAACTCGCGATTCGCACGCATTAAATTGAGGCTTTCGACAATTTTACGATACTGCGTGTCATACGTATAAAAATGATTGTGGTGCAGCGGCTCAAACTGCGACCAATAATATTTGTTACGCGCGATAAGCTGCGTCACTTGCTGCGCGTCATTTACCGTGAACGTCCGTAATATAACCTTTTTCCCCGTTACGATGACCACGTCGTCACCCTTGCTGAATAAGTTGAATAAACGCTTCCACATCGGCTACGCATAACGCGATTCCTTTTTCCCAAAAATCAAGCGTCGTAATGTCCTCACCTAAATGCTTCATCGCTAGCTCCTCGACCGTCATCACAGCCGTGTCACGCAGCAATGCCATATACTTTTGTTCAAAGCTTGTGCCTTGCTGCTGTGCGTGCGCATAAATGCTAAGTGAGAATAAATAGCCGAACGTATACGGGAAGTTATAAAACGGTACGCCTGTAATGTAAAAGTGCATTTTCGACGCCCAAAAATGTGGATGCGCCTCGCCTAATGCACCACCGAACGCCTCGTGCTGTGCTTCTTGCATTAGCTCATTTAAACGCTTCGCTGATACAACGCCAACTTTGCGCTCCTCGTAAAAGCGCGTCTCGAATAAAAAGCGTGCATGAATGTTCATGAAAAATGCCACCGAGCGCTGAATTTTATCTTCAAGCAAGTTCAGTTTCTCCGCTTTCGTCGTTGCAGCTTGCACAGCGGCGTCTGATACAATCATTTCCGCAAATGTCGATGCTGTTTCAGCGACGTTCATCGCATAGCTGCGGTTTAATACGTGGACTGGTCGCAGCGCATACGAATGGAATGCATGACCGAGTTCATGTGCAAGCGTTGAAATGTTCGACATCGTGCCAGAATACGTCATGAAAATGCGCGATTGCTCCGACATCGGCAGCCCTGTACAAAAACCACCTGGACGCTTATTGTCACGGTTTTCCGCTTCAATCCAGCCATCCTCAAATGCTGTGCGCGCGAAGTTTGCAAGCTCTGGACCGAACTTCTCAAACTGCGTTAAAATAAACTGCGCCCCTTCTGAATACGGCATTGTCGTAACGTTTTCTGTAATCGGTGCATCAAAGTTGTACCAATCCATTTTGTCTGCACCAAATAGCTGTGCTTTCTTTTGCAGAAAGTCGACGAATGGCTGCTTGTTGTTATGAATTGCTTGCCACATCGCGTCGAGCGTTTGTTGCTGCATGCGGTTAATGCGCAGCGGCTCATCTAACACATTGTCCCAGCCGCGCTTTTCGTACGTCGCTAAGCGGAAGCCTCCTAAATGGTTGAGCACTTTCGCAAAAAATTCCTCACGCTCTGTAAACATTTGCTCTAATGCTTCAAATGCCGCTTTACGCACATTTACGTCTGGGTGCGAGCTTAAATTGTTCGCCTGCCCAACCGACAGCGTTTGCACTTGCCCGTCTACTTCGACTTGCACTTTTAAATCGCTAATGAGCAAGTTGTAATATTGTCCCCATGCTTCGTAACCATCCACTTGTAGCGCTGAAATGAGTGCCTCTTCTTTCGGCGACAGCTCAAGCTTTGCTGTTTCGCGCATTTCGGTCAAGATAAACGTAAACTCCGCTAACGACGGCTGCGCAAGTAACACATGAAACAACGCATCGTCTAGCTCCGTTAAGCGCTGCTGTAGCGTTAAATGCACGGGCGCAAATGTCGCACGCATCGATGATAACTGCCCTTGTAATACGAGCGCTTCTTTGTCCTGCGTGTTTTGTGCCGTTAAGCAAGAGATGAACCCTGCTGCTTGGCGCATTTGAAGCGAGACGTGCGCGATGTCCTCTAGCGCTTGACGTAACGTAGGCGCATCGTTCTCTGATGTTAGTTGTAGCTGCTGTACGGTTTGGGCTAGCGTGTCGATTTGTTGCGGCAATGCATCAAGATGCGCTCGGAATGCAGGCGAAGCACTTCCCCCTTCAAAAAACACATCTAAATCCCATACTTCTGGATAATGCGTCGTCATGTCAATCGCCCTTTCTATTGTTTCGTTTCGTTGTCGATAATGTTCGTTAGCTGTAAGCCGCGTTTTTCCGCTTCTTTTTCAAGTTGCTTTAGTGCTTCTCTTAATACTTTCACGCGTGCATAATGCTTGTTGTTGCCTTCAACTAAAATCCACGGCGCGTTTTTCTTGTCCGTTTTTTCAAACATATCATCTGCGGCTTCGCGGTATTTCGGGAATTTTTCGCGGTTGCGCCAATCTTCATCCGTTAGCTTCCATGATTTGTACGGATCGTTTTTACGTTGCTCAAAGCGCTGTAGCTGCTCTTCTTCCGATACGTGTAGCCAGAACTTTAAGACGATGTAGTTTTCATCCGTTAATTGACGCTCGAATTCGTTAATTTCGCCGTATGCGCGTGTCCATTGCTCCGTACGTGCGAAGCCTTCAATGCGCTCTACTAACACACGTCCGTACCATGAACGGTCAAAAATGGCGATTTGTCCGTATTGTGGTAAGCGCGTCCAAAAGCGGTGTAAGTAATGGTATTCTTTTTCGTGTGGGCGTGGTGCCGCGATTGGGTGTACGACATAACCGCGTGGGTCTAAGCGCTCCGTTAAACGTTTGATTGCGCCGCCTTTCCCTGCTGCGTCCATTCCTTCAAACACAAGAATAAGACTTAAATTATTGTGGCGTAAAAATTGCTGTGCGTTGAGCATTTCGTATTGGAGCTTTTTAATTTCTTTTTTGTATTTTGATTTTTCGATTTCTTTGTCGAGCTGTAAATCTGCTAATTGTTGAACCATGTAAACATCTCCCTTTTTGTTATGTAGGCTCTTGACGCTCTCCATTTTTAGCGATGAACTATACGATTGAACCTATCTTTATTGTACTTGACTAAGCTAAAAATTGGTATTTATAAAAAGCCACTTGAAAATAAATTCAAGCGGCTTCGTGTGCAATTTACCACACGTTCTCTTTATATTTTTTGTAGTAGTTCACTTGACGCATCGCTAAGTACAGCTTGCGTTTAAAGTGCTTATCCTTTTTGTAAAACAGCGGGTTCACAAGCTTCTTCTCTTTAATGAGGCGCTGAATGTCTTGCTTCACTTGTGGATCGTCAACGAATTTCTTCAAGACGATTTTTGGTACGACTGAAAATAATACTTCGCCGTCTAAATACGTACAGTCCTTCACTTTGTCGCCGATTAAGTCGTCAACGAAGTAGCGTGCCATATTGTGACCAAGTGCTGTGACGTAGTAGCTTGAGCGTCCTTGACGAATGTTTACTTCGAACACTTTGAACTTGCCGTCGCGCTCGTCGTATTTTAAATCAAAGTTCGCAAAGCCGACGTAGCCAACTGCCTCTAAAAAACCAACAAGCTTTTTCATCATCTCTTCGTTGTAGCGAGAGATGACCGCTGTGTAGTTACCGATTGCTGTTACGGTATGCTCCTGTAGCACAACTTGTCCGAATGATACGAGCTGCGGTCTACCTTTTGAACTCATGTACACGACCGAATCCCACATCGCTGTATCGTCGCCTGGAATGTAGTCTTGAATGATAAGTTCGTCCGTATAGCCACTTTCACGAATCATGTTAATGACGCGCGTTAGCTCTGCCTCGTCTTGCACTTTGTATACTTTTTGTTGCCCTGTAAACTTATGCTCGCTATACATGATGCCGTTGCTTGGCTTCACGATTACAGGGAACATCATTCGTTCATTAAACGGCTCGTCGCTTGCACAGCTATAAAACTTCGTCGTCGGTGCGTCGATGCCATAGCGCTCACACAGCTTATAAAAGTTCGCCTTGTATTGCAGATCGTTCATCAGCTGCTCATCTAAATAGTTAAACGTGAAATGCTCCTGTAGCACGTCGCGATTTTCGACAATTAGACGCACGTATAAATCGTTCGTGCCGACAAGCAGCAGCTTACTTGCTTTATTTTTGTACTTTTTCGCAACTTTCGTTAAAATGTGTGCAAACTGCTCTGGGTCTGCTAAGTTTTCGTCATATTCAATTTTTTGTGGGATCGTACTGTAGTTCGTAAATGGTAAAACACCTTTACCGACTAAGATCGGCTGAATATTATATTCTTCATGAAAAGAAATTGCCATGTTGTACGCATTAATGTCCGTACCAACGATGATTGGTAAAAACGGCTGTCGCTTCATAAAAATTCTTCCTTTCAAACTTAATGATACGTGTATGCTCACTAAGTAATATCATACACTAGGAATTCGAACCTGTCTTAACAAAGTCTCGTATTATTTTTTTGTCGAAATGCATTCGTTTTTATTCCCAAAATGAAAACAATCTCGTAAACTAAACTATATGGCTAAAATGAAATCGCACATGAAATAGACAATTTGAAAGACAAGGAGGTTTTGTCATGGTATTCGCCGATTTAATTCCCTCAAAAGAGCAGTATATGACTACACTAATTAAAGACTTACTAAATTTACGTGTTCTTCGATTATTTGAGGGAAAACTCATCTCTTCTCGTAAAATGGCGGATGAAGATTCAATGTACTTTGAAACAGAAGATGGACTTTGCCGAGAGTGGCTCAATGCCATTTACGATAGCTATCATTTTTATGAAGGCTTCGAGACGAAAGAAGCATGTGAGCAGTATATTCGTGCCTCGCATTACGACGAGGAGAAATACGTCATCATTTGCTTTTTGAATATGTTTTATGCAGTCGTCTACGAAAATACACAACATCAGCAAGTCATTGGTAAAGACATTTCCTATTACACAAAAAACAATTTATTTTTAGTATCTGAGCGACCACCAAATAACTTAACGATGAAAGATCGTGAGCGTTTGCCCGTTATTCCACTCATTTATTATGAGCTATTGTCATTTGATGCAAATATTGTTTTTTATCATTACGTGAAAGAAACACGTTCTTATAAGCTGGCGAAAACAGCAGACTATTTAGAATATGCCGTGCTACTTGGCATTACGTTTAAAGATTGCTGGTATTTATGCAACACGCCATATTCTATTGCACATAATCGCCAAATTTTAAATATGTACTTTAATAAAGGACATGGCTTTACCGTTTTTGGTAAGTACGCAAACGCCATTGCCATCAATCCGTTTCAACGCCTGTTATACATGCCAAAGGAACGCTTCGAACATTATCAAATGGATATCGATAACCATCGTGCGCCGCATCGTGCATTGCCATACCGCGAAGTGCGCCGCTACCAAGATCATATGCGAACGCGTCCGGTTGAGTTTACAGAGCCCTTGCTATAAAAAAGATGTGCTACACGTCATTCACGACACGTAGCACATCTTTTTTCTATTGTTCGTCCAAAGACGTTAAAATAATCGGCTTGTCTTTCGTTACGATAATTGAATGCTCAATTTGTGCAACGAGTGATTTGTCTGGCGTAATGAACGTCCAGCCGTCACCTGACTCCACGATATGCTCTGCTGCTGCTGAAATGAATGGCTCAACTGCAAGCACCATTCCTTCTTTCATAATTGTCGCATCCCACGCATCGTAGTAGTTTAAAATGTGGTCTGGTGCTTCGTGTAATGATTTCCCTAAACCGTGACCTGTTAAGTTCATAATAACCGTTAAGCCGTGGTCGTTTGCTTCACGCTCTACTGCTTTACCGATTTGGTTTAAGCGTGAGCCTGCTTTTACTTTCGTCATCGCGCGGTCAAACGCTGATTTCGCTACTGCACAAAGCTTTTCTTTATCTTCGTAGCCGTCACCGACAACGAATGAAATGCCTGTATCCGCAAAGTAACCGTCTAAAGAGCCTGATACGTCGATGTTTACAAGGTCGCCCTCTTGAATGACTTTTTCACCTGGAATACCGTGTGCTACTTCATGGTTTACTGAAATACATGTGAAGCCTGGGAAGTCATACTCGCCTTTTGGTCCAGAAATCGCACCAACTTCATCAAACATGCGTCCTGCAATTTCGTCTAATTCCTTCGTTGTAACGCCTGGTTTTGTAGCTGCTTTCATTTCTTCGCGAATTTCGGCAACGATGCGCCCAATTTTTTTAAACGCTTCGATTTCCTCTTGAGTTGTAACAATCATTTCAAAATCCCTCACTTATCGTTAAATTATCATTCCTTACTATATCATAACGTTGTGCAATGACACTAAAAAAATAAGCGCCACCGAAAAATTTCGATGACGCGTCACTTATCGTTGAATTAAACGTGGTGCGGACGTAAACAGCAGCGCCGACACAATCGCCGTTAAAATAATCGCTGGAATCATGTACGTGCCGTTATATACAATCGTATACAGCCAAACGTTCTGGTCGCCTGCATATTCGGCAAAAAATACCGCGCCTGCTACGCTATGTGCGACGTAACGAAGCATGCCACCAATAATCGTCCCAAGTACAATATAGCCTGCTAGCTTTTTCATTTGACGCGCTTCAATTGCTGCAAGCACCGGCTTACGCACAAGCGCAATAAAACCTACGACTGTAAACGCGATACCGTAATCAATTGCCGCTTGTAGCCAATGTAAAATGTACGCACCGAACGCCATTTGTAGCACACCGACAATTAATCCCGTCGTCAGCCCTGCTTGTAACCCCCAGCGTAACGCCATACATGCAATCGGCACCATCACTAGGCTGATCGAGCCACCTTGAGGCCAAAGCTTAAACGATAGTTGGTCGAGTACTAAGCCAATCGCTGCAAAAATCGCAATCTCCATTAGCATTAACAGTTTTTTGTTCTTCATCTTATCCACTCCTTTGTCGTATAGACAATAGACATGTAAGTGAAGGAATGACGCAAACGGACTTCCTGGCAAAAATAAAAAAAGATGCCAGGACAGAGCCTGACATCTTTGAAAAGTCGGTTTCTATCCACATTCCTACGCAAGTGTTAACTTACAGGTTCAAAGAGTTCGTGCAATGCGTGCACATCTCAGCTGACTTGATCAGCGCCCCTTGTGGTCTACTGTTTAATTGGACTAAGTATAGCGCATCGAAAATGATTTCTCAATGTATTTTGAATCTTTTTTCCAATGCGTGCGTATGAATAAGAAAGGGATGGTGACCGCTATGAAAAATGAACAGCTATTAAGTGCTTTTAGTTATATTAGTATTTTATTTTGCCCACTCATCGTGCCGATTGTCGTCTACTTCGCACAAAAGGATGACTTCGTGCGCTTCCATGCAAAACGTGCGATAATCGGTCAAAGCATTGTCGTCGTGAGCGCGCTGCTGGCAATTTTTGCGATGCTCATCGGTGGCGTAACAGGTTTTATTGAAGAAGCCCCCGGTCTACTGCTCGTCGTTAGCTTCGGTGTTGCGACGTTAATTTCAGTCGCTGTATCCATTTGGAGCATCGTCATGACCGTCCTCGTGTTCCGTTAACGTTTTAAAATAACTAAAAATAGGTATAAGTAACACTATATACACTGTCATAAAAAGGAGAGCTGCATGATGAAACTAAATGTTAAAAAAATCGTAAGCCTTGCTGTAAAGGTAGGCCCAGTCGTTTACCCGATGATTAAAAAGTTTTTAGATAAGAAAAAGAACAACCCAACGACACGTCGTTAAGCAAAAACCCGCGAGCTTGCATGGTGCAAGCTCGCGGTTTTTTTGCGTCGTGATTATTTCAATAAAAACTCCGTCGTGCTATAGCCTTCCTTCGACTTCGTTACTTGTAGCACGGCTGGCATCGCGGCTTTTAGCTCCTGCACGTGCGAGATAATACCGATCATGCGTCCCGATTGCTGTAAGTCAACGAGCGTATCAATCGCCTTTGCGAGCGTTTCCTCATCAAGCGAGCCGAACCCTTCATCAATAAACATCGTCTCGATTTGAATATTGCCTTGGAAGCTTTGGATGACGTCTGCCATGCCAAGTGCAAGTGCAAGCGAGGCGTTAAACTTCTCACCACCCGACAACGTTTTCACATCGCGCAGCAGCCCTGTATACGCATCGTACACATCTAAACTTAAACCACTCTGTTTGCCGCCGCCTTCTAAACGATCCGAACATTGCAGCGTAAATTGCCCGTTCGATAAATAGCGTAGGCGAATGTTTGCCGCTTCTGTAATTTGCTCAAGGAAGCCAATTTGTACGTAACGCTCAAACGATACTTTTTTCGCGTTTTTGCCGCGCAGTAAATCGTACAGCGTCGTTAGCTCCTGCTCTTCTTTTAGCAGCGTCTCGTTTTGCTCATGCGTCGCTTTTAACATATCGTGCATCGTTTCGCAATGCTGTAGTGCATGCTTACATTGCTCGTGCTGTTGGCTAATTGCTTGTAGCACGTCGCTTTGTGTCGCAATTTGCTCGTGCAGTGCAGCGACGTCTACTCGCTCGGTCGTCGCTAGCTGCTCGCCGCTTTCAACCATCGCCTTTGCACGTTGCAACTCATCGCGGTAACGCTCTAGCTGCTCCTTCATTTCCTCACGCGCTTGTGCTGATTGGAGTGCTACTTCGAACTCCGCAATCGTTGTGAAGCCTGCATTCGTTAATTGTTGTTGCCACGCTTGCTCGGCCTCTTCGCGCTGCTTCGTTACTTGTACGTTTACTTGTTGCGTTAACGTCACGCGCTCTTTCGCCGTATCGTACTGCTTATCAGTTGCCTGGTAAAGCTGCTGAATATGCTGCCATGCGTTCATCGCCTCTTTGTACGCGTGCTGTAGTTGCAACAATTCGCGATGTAGCTCCTCGCTCGTTGCGATGTGCTGTGGCATGCGCTCATTTAATTGCTGCAATGATGTCGTCGTGACAGCGCGCGTCGTTTGTAGCTGCTGTAACGCGTCCTTTTTTTGACGTTCATTTTGCTGCTCGGCTACTAGCTTTTGTTCTGCGTTATCGATGACGATGCGCAGTTTTTTCATGCTCTCGTTTGCGTCAGACGCTACGGCTACTGCTTGCTCGGTCGCTAAAACGTCGGCTTGAAGCGATGCGATGTTTTGCAGCGGCACATGTAGCTCCTCGCACGTCGTTACGTAGCTTGCTTGTAGGTGCTGCGCCTGCGTGTATGCGGCTTGTGCTTGATTGTATGCTTGCTGTGCTCGTTCTGCTTGCTGACGAAGTGCGTCGAGCTGTGCTTTCGTTGCAACGCCTTGCTGATGCGTCGCGCGGTTTGGATGCTCGGTGCTGCCGCATACGCTACACGGTTCACCATCACGCAGTAAATCCGCCAGCTGTGCCGCTTCGTTTTGTAGCCATTTGTCGTACGCCTCACGATAGGCACGGTCGCTCGCTACGTACGTCTCGTGCTGCTGTGTCGCTACGCCAAAACTTTGCTGCACCGCTTCATTTTGACGCTGTAGCTGCTCGTACGCTTGCCACTGTGCCTGTAAAACATGTAGCTTTTGACGCTGCTCTTCTAACGGCTCCGCAGCAAGCTGTAAATCGTGCAGCTTCTTTTTTTCTTCTTGTAGGCGTTCGCTAAACTGCGCAAGTCGCTGTACGTGGTCGTCGTAGCATTGCTGTGCGTCTTGTAGCGCAGTCGTATCGCTACGTAACTGCTCGGTTAAACGGCGCTGCTCCGCAAATAACGGCTTGAGCTGTTCTAATCGGTCAATCGCCAGTCGCTGCTCCTCGCGCTGTTGTTGCTGCACGGCTAGCTCATCATATTGCTTCTTCACTTCAACTAGCTGCGCGGCAATCGTTCGCTCGTGCGCGTTCGCCGCTTCAACGTCGGCAATCGCTCGCTGTTCATGTTGAGTGGCTTGTTGTAGCTGCGCAAAATACGGCTGCACGGTTGCGGCGGTGTCGGCACGCTGCCACGTTGTACGTAGTGCCACCATGTCGTCACGGCGCTGTTGTAATGATGCATAATGAGCTTTCGCATGTTCAAACTGTGTCAGTTGCTCATTTAAACGTTCAGCCGCCCCGAGCTGTTGCTGAAGCGTGTCGTGTTGCTGCTTCGCGTCTTGTAGCTGCTGCGCTAATTTCGGCAGCTGCTCTTGGTAATGCGCAGCCTCCTCGACTAATGCGCTTAATAGCTGATACATATTGTGCGGTGATTCACTTAGCACGTTAAACAACGCGGATTCACGCGGTGGTAAAATGGTAAGCTGCTGCACATTCGCGTCAAATTTTGCCTTCGCTGCTGCCGTGTCTTTTGCGAGTGCTGTACGCTTTACATCAAGCTGCTTTACGAGTTGGTCGAGCGGCTCCGTTTTAAAAATTTTGCGTAAAATTTCTTCCTTCTCTTTTGAATCGGACGTTAATAGCTTGCGGAACTCCCCTTGTGGCAGCATGACGATTTGCTTAAACTGCTGCTGCGTTAAGCCGAGTAGCTCCTCGATTTTTTTATTAATGTCCGACACTTTTTGACGGTCAATTGCTGGTGTTTCCGTTTCATCTGCGTGCACTTCGAAAAATTCGTAGCGCTCGCCTGTTGCGGTTTTATTTCCTTTTTTTATATGTCCGAGCTGGCGCAGCACACGGTACGTTTTGCCGCGCAGTTCAAACAATAGCTCCACTGCTGTGTAATCTTTGTCGTCCGCAAAGTCACTGCGCATCGATTTCGTATCTTTGCGGTCCTCGCCGCTACCACTTCCGTACAACGCGAACGAAATGCCATCGAAAATGGTCGTCTTGCCCGCGCCTGTTTGTCCTGAAATGGCGAATAAACGGTGCTGCTGTAGCTCACGAAAATCGACCGTTTCCTTTGATTTATACGGACCAAATGCCGTCATCGTTAAACGTAATGGTTTCATGCTTCCACCTCTCGTTCTTGTAGCATCGTTTGCTGTAGCACTTCGTTAAATAATTGCGCTGCTTCTGGACGCACAGGCTGCCCTGTCATTTCCTCAATAAACGCCGAAAATAGCTCCGTCGTCGATCGCTTCGCACGCGTTGATCGCTCTAACTGCTCCGTTTGCGTTGTCGGCATAATGCGCTCCACATGCAGTGCGTTTGGGAATACGGTGCGCACTTGCTCCATCGGGGATTGCACCGCCTGCTCGTCCAACAGCTTCACAAATACATAGTCGTCACTGCGCGGCATTTGTAAAATCGCCTCAAGCGTCGCCTCGACCGTGCGCATCTGTCGCTTCGGTTTGAGTAACACCTTTTGTACAACGACGTCACGTTCACCTAACTCGACGCATAAGTACCCTTTTTTATGATGCTGCTCTGAAATCGAATATTTCAGCGGTGAGCCGGCATATTGAATCGACTCACGTAGCACGTAATGCGCCTCGTGCAAATGCCCAAGCGCGACGTAATCAAACGCCTGAAACAGCTCCGCACTGACACAGTCCGAGCCACCAACAGATAACGTACGCTCCGAATCACTCGTATTTTTCGCATCCTCGCCGTGCTTCGTGACGAACGCGTGCGCCACTAACACATTGCGTACGTCTCGCTGTAAAACTGTATCGTAATGCGCCATCACACGTGCCATCGCCGTTTGCTGCGACGTTACGGCATCATCTGTGAAAAAATGCTTCACTTGCGCTGGGTCCACGTACGGCAATAAATATGTATGCACTTTGCCAAATTCATCCTCCGTTACAACCGGTGTGAACGCGCTCTCCAGCTGACCGACGACGTGCAAGCCTGCTTTTTTTAACAAGTTACTGCCGTATTGAATGCGCGCTGGGCTGTCGTGATTACCGGCAATCGCAAGCACTGGCACGTTAAGCTTTAGCACGACTTTTTCAAACACTTCATTTAATAGCTTCACCGCTTCAACTGGCGGTATCGCACGGTCGTACAAATCGCCCGCCACGATCACCATGTCTGGCTGTTCATGCTCCACATGCTGCACGAATTGCTCCAATATAAATTGCTGATCCTCGGTCATATACGTACCTTGCACGAGCTTACCTAAATGCCAATCTGCTGTATGAAAAATCTTCATATCGTCCCCTCCTGTTTTTTCTTAATTTTACCATATAATAAAAAAAACGTGCGACAAGTCAAAGCTCGACTCGTCGCACGTTTTTAGCGTAGCGCGTATATGCGTTGTAGTGCAGCAACACCGTGAAGCGGCACGTATCGCTCTAGTTTTCGGTCTACTGGCGCAGTTGCTGTTACTTGCTGCTGTTGTTGAAGCTGCGTCAATATTTCCTGAAACGTTTTCGGATTTTCCACAGGTAGCTCCGCGCGCGTTAACGGGCTCATGCCAGCGTCGCGTAAAAACGCATTCGCCATCGCCATGTAGCCGTCAAATTTCGGGTGTACGTCGGTCGGATTTGGCAAATATTGCGTCGCCTCAAGCCCGAACGCCTCATCAACTGAAATAAACGTCGCGTCGTTCGCCTCTGCTTGCTGCTGTAAAATTGTATTCAATGTCGTCAGCTGCGCGGCAAGCCCTTGTTTTTGCGCGTCATGCACATGTGGGTACGGGAAGTAATAGCCGATAATCGCAACGCTTGCATTCGGTGCGCGTAGCTTTAGCTCGTTTAAGATGGCATCCGTATTTTCACGCACGTTGTTGAGCGCAAAGTCTGCGGCAAATTGGTCAAACGTCACGTCGCCTGTTATATTGTTCGCATTCACAAGGCGCAGTAAATCGTTGGCCCCTGCTGAAATGGTAATGAGCGTCGCGTCACGCAAAATCGGCTGTGCGAACGGCTCCTTTACGCGCTGTAGCACTTGCTCTGTCGTAAATCCTGAGAATGCAAGCTCCTTCGTAAACTGCGCTAGCTCCCCACGAGATGCTAAGCGCAGTGCAATGAAGTCGCTATAGCCCGCGTCAATCATGCTGTTTGGCGTTTGCCCTGCCGCTAGTGAATCGCCAAGCGAAACGTAACGCTCCGCCGCTTGTACCGGAACTGCTAGTAACATGAACATACTTACAATCATTACAAAACGCTTCATTTTGTCACGCTCCTAAAAAGCATTGTTATGTCCGTTTATTATCGCTTCTTCGCAAATGTTTTGCCTTTTGCTGGTGCCTTTTTCGGTGTCGGGGCGCTCACTGTTTTTGAGTTCCCTTCGATTAATGCACCGTCATGCCATACTTTTTGCACGGGCTTTTTCGGTAAATCACGCGTTAATTTTTTGTAGTCTTTCTCGTCGTGATACGATAAAAACGCAATCACTTCACCGTCTGCACCGGCACGACCTGTACGACCAGAGCGGTGTAAATATTGCTCCACTGTGCGCGGTACGTCTACGTGAATAACGTGTGTTAAACCATCAATATCTAAACCACGAGCTGCGATGTCCGTTGCGATTAAAATTTTCGCCTCGCCTTTACGGAATGCTTGTAACGTTTTTTGACGCTCTTCTTTTTTCATTTCTGAATGTAGCGTCACAACTTTTGCATCGCGGAACTTTAATTTGTTTTCCTTCATGATGACTTGGTCGATGTTGTTCACGAATGCTAACGCTTGTAACCCGTCTTGGTACGATAGGCGGCGTAGTAAATCTGTTTTATCACGCTCATCGACTTTCACGAATGAATGCACGACTTTCCCACCTGCTGGCATATCCTCTGGGCGAATGACAATGCGCGCTGGCTCAAACATTAAGCGCTCTGCTACTAATTCAATTTCCTCTGTAATCGTCGCTGATACGACAACAACTTGACGACCAAATGCTGATGCGTCGATAAATGATTTTACGACAACGCGGTATTCGCGGCTAAGTAGTTGATCGCACTCATCTAATACGATTGTTTCTACTTCTTTAAGCTTTAATTTCCCGGCGCGTGCTAATTCATTTAAACGTCCTGGTGTCCCAACAACAATCGTCGGCTTTTTCTTTAGCTTCTCAACTTGACGTGCTGTGTTTGCCCCGCCGATTAATTGCTGAACCGTAATGTCTGTGCCTTCTGTCCATTCACGAATGACATTCACAATTTGCATCGCTAGTTCTTGTGATGGTGCCACGATTAATGCTTGCGTTTGCTTTTTGCTGCCGTCTACTTTGTTTAAAATTGGTAATGTATACGCAAGTGTTTTCCCTGAACCTGTTGGCGACTGTGCGACAACGTCCTTGCCATCTAACATTAATGGAATAAGCTCCTCTTGAACTTTCATTGGTTCTTCAAAGCTCCACTTCGCTTGTAACTGCTCGTTTAATAATTGTACTACTGACATAATCGTCCACCTTCTATTCGTATAATTAAAAAAGGAGGGCTATATGACCCCCCTGAAAATATGCACTATTTGCTTTGTAGTATAGCATGTTTTTCGTTTATTTTCGAATGACAACTGCTTGTGCACCGAGCTGTGTAAAGCGCTCTAAAAATAACGCCTCGTCGTACTGCTTTTGCGTCGCATTCGATATGACGTGAAACTGCTTGCGGCTATGACCGATAATGACGACTGGTTCGACGTTACGTGCCATTGAAAACGTTTCGACTTGCCCTTGCAGCTGCCACACTGTATTTTGCGGCTCGGCTAACTCCTTCGTCACCCATGCGATGACTGGCACACCACTTTTTACGATTTGTAGTAGCTCGTCTTCTGTGCTGCCCGATGCGTCAAATACCGACAATAAAACGTCGTGCTGTTTCGCTAACGTAACGGCCACTTCAGCAATCGGTTTTGCAAGCACGTAGCTTTCGTCGCCATACACATCACCAATCAGTGCCGCATTTGGATTTCCGCCAATGACATTATCAATAAATGGTTGCTGTGGCAATGACGAGAGTACTTCTTCGAGCGTTACCTCAATGCCGTAATATTGTAGTACGGACGTTAGCGCAACGACCGCTTCCCCTGATTTCATTCTTTCAGGCTGCTCAATCGTCGGCACCGCTAGCCCGCGCAAATTGTTTGGAAAATGTGTCTCAAATAATAAATACGCCATATCCTTTTCATACGTAAAACGCTCTGAATCTACAATGACCGACTCCTCCATCGATACGTTGCTCACCATATATTCGCGGTTGTATCTCAAACCATCAAATACAACTTGCCCTTCTTCATCACTTATTTTCGTCGCGATGACTTTGTCTTTCTTCACATCAATCAGCTCGACCTTTACGTTTGGCACGACCGCCCCACTCGTAAACTCGACCGTTAATACTTGTAGCGTTCTTTCACTACAGCCTGCTAGCACGATGACTAGTAAGCATAAAAAAATGCTCTTCTTGAACATATGTGTCATTCCTCATACTTTTCATTTAACCGTTCCCATTATACGTCTTTCACTTGTTCATGACTATGCGGCGTTTCGGCTTATTTTCAACAAAAATAGAGGGAGTTAAACCATCCCTCTACGCCAAATCACTCATATTACGCTAAAATATCCTTCGCAATAATGCCTTTCATGACCTCGTTCGTGCCTGCATAAATGGCCGCTACAGGAATGTCTCGGAAGCGTCGTGCAATTTCGTACTCCTCCATATAGCCGTAGCCACCGTGCAGCTGCATACACTGCGCCGACACACGCTTTGCTAAGTCGCTAATCCACCACTTCGCCATCGACACTTGCTTCACAATTTCCTCACCCGCAATGTGACGCTTCGTTAGCTCATCAATGTACGCACGACCAATATCAATTTCAGTTGCCATTTCAGCGAGCTTAAACTGTGTATTTTGGAAATCGGCAATGCGCTTGTTAAATGCTTTACGCGACTTCACATAATCAATCGTTATTTCTAAACAGCACTCCGCTTCCGTTTGCGTTTCAATCGCCACGAGTAAACGCTCCTGCTGTAACTTCTCCATTAAATAATAAAAGCCGCGCCCTTCCTCACCAATTAAATTAGCAACTGGCACTTTCGCATCGGCAAAAATGAGCTCGCCCGTATCGCTGCTATGCATGCCGACCTTTTTCAACTGCTTGCCACGCGTAAAGCCTGGCGTATCCGCATCCACAATAAGCAAACTAATACCTTTGTAAGCCGGTGTTACATTCGTATCGGTTTTACAAACGACAACGATATAATCGGCACAAATCGCATTCGTAATAAACGTTTTCTCCCCGTTTAAAATGTAATGGTCACCGTCTCGCTTTGCCGTCGTTTGAATCGCCGCTAAGTCAGATCCCGCACCTGGCTCGGTCATCGCAATGGCCGAAATCCATTCGCCGCTCACGCTTTTTGGCAAATATTTTTCCTTTTGTGCCTCGCTACCGTATGCCGTTATGTACGGCGTGACAATATCTGAATGAAGCACGATGCCTGCTGCCACCCCTGCACTCACTCGCTCTAGCTCCTCTGCTAAAATACGCGCGTAGCCAAAGTCCAAGCTTAAACCTCCGTATGCCTCGTCCACCATTGGGCATAAAAAGCCGTTGTCGCCGAGCTTTCGCCAAAACGCCCGTGGAATTGCACGCGTCTCCTCCCATCCATCGACGAACGGATACGCCTCCTTGTCTAACATTTTACGTAATGCCTGTCGAAACATGTGCTGTTCATCTGTCCACATAAAACATCACCCCTTTTATCCATTATACGCCAAAAAGCACGTTTATCGTACACGAAGCTCCATTTTTCCGACAAATCATACAATGAAGCAGCACATCACTTGCTACAAAAATAAAGTTGGCGGTGCTATGATAAACAAATCAAAGGTGTTCGTTAGCCACTACTCAATAAAAGGAGACTTCCTACATGCAAATTGCCATCATTAGCGATTTACATTCCAACACAAAAACGTTAAAAAAAGTGCTGCGCCATATTCGCGACGTTGCACCGAAAGCACCAATCATTTGCCTAGGTGACTTGTACGAATGCACCGTCAGTAAAAAGAAGGCGATGTTCATGCGCGACATGCCACTTCACGATGCTGCTATCACATCAGACAAATTCGAGCAGCTGCTTCACTTTGTAACCGTGCGCGGCAATCAAGAGGAGCGCATCGCACAAGTGACAGGGCTTGCGCAATTTAGCAACTACCCTGAAACGATTGAAATGGATAACGCGCTCTTCATTCATGGGCATCAGTTCGGCTGGACGCCAGAATGGACAGCGATTTTCCCAACGTATAAACATGAAATGATTTTCTTTGGGCATTCACATCAAGCCGCGTACTACATCGATGGTGAACGCCACGTCGTCAAACCAAATACGACGATTATATTCGGTGAGAAGCAGCTATTTATTAACGTCGGCTCTGTCGTCGATCATTACGAATGGGCGCTGTATGACACTGGTGCAAAAAGCGTAACATTCCAAAAAGCACACGCATAAAAAACGTAGCGCCAAGCAATTCGCTGACGCTACGTTTTTTATTTATTCATATGCCCATTTTTCTCATGCACTAAAATTTCTTTTAGCTCCTGTAACTTCTCAATGACCACTTTCGATACGCTCGTAATATCTTCTAAATAACGCTCTGCCTCATCTTTACGGCCTGCGTTGTATGCAGTTACTGCTTTACGCGCAATGTCGTACACTTGTAAATGCGGTTGCTCTAGCTCCTTGTACGCACGTTCGTTTTGTAAAATCATTTTGCCTTTGCCGTAATACCACTCACCTAAGCGCGACTCTCTCGCCGTGCCGACCTCTGACTCAGTCATTTGTTCAAAGCCGAGCAATAAGTTGTAAATGCGCCAGCGCCATAATAAATGGTCAGTAATCGTTAGCTCTACGATGTCCTCTTGGCTAATGATGAAGTTACGCGAAATTGTTTCCGTACGATAGCGGTCAATCATTTTACTTAACGTGTAAATGGCATTGCCCGTATTGAATGCGATTTCTTTACTGTACTTACTATTTTCTGCAATGACCTCGTTACGCCCTGTAATATCTGATGCCGACTGTGCTTGCCCGCTCGTCGTTTGCGAAATGCCTTCAAAGCGAGCGCCCTGCTCCTGAAGCTTTTTGTTTAGCTCTGACAGCGTCGCCGAAATTTGCATCGTATCGCTTACACCTTCATGCAGCTCGTGCGCCGACTTTTTCGTCATCTCTTGAATGTTTTGCGTAATGTGTAGCAGCTCTTGAATGTCGCTATTGATCGACGTCACCGAACGCTTCGTATCATCAGCAAGCTTTCGTACTTCCTCTGCTACGACCGCAAAGCCTTTCCCCGCATCGCCTGCACGTGCTGCTTCAATCGACGCGTTAAGCGCTAATAAATTCGTTTGATCCGCAATGCCTGTAATGAGCTCAATTAGTTTCGCAACCGAATTAACGCGCTCCACTAAACGTGCCACATCTTCAATCATCACATGCTGCCCTTCATCAGTGCGCTGTAGCATCTCACTCACATGATTGAGCGATTCAATGTCTGAGTTTAACTCCTCAAGCTGTTGCTGCGTGCTGCCTGAAATATGCGCAATCGTCTCGGCCACTTCCTCAATGCTTGAATCAAGCTGCTGCATCGAGTCACTCGCTGACATAACCTCTTCTTCTTGCACATCCTGGAATTGCAACAGCTGCTTAATTTGATCCAGCTGCGTATTGTATTTAATAATTTCACCTAAGCCGTTTACAATCGAGCCTGCCTGAATTTCAATATATGTCTCAACAATAATTTGCTGGTCGATCGTCACGAGACTATCATACGCCAACAACACGTCCATTAAATGCTTTTTGTTACGTCCATATTCTTGAATGATAAGCGGAATAATGAGCTGATTAATTAACGTATATGCCGAAATCATCCAGTTCGGTAACACACCAATTCGTGCATGTGTATACGCGATTTTACGCCGCTTAAAGACGTACGCTAAATCAAGCTCATCTTCAAATAAGCTAATAAAATGCCCATCAAACAATTTTTTCAAACGGTCTACAGAGGAGTGTGTATTGATTACTTCATTAAATTCTGGAATTTCCAGTAGGCGATTGTAGAAATTATCTAAAATGTAGTTGCGATTATCTACATAAATTTCACGTAAAAATGTGACCGACTCACGACGAATTTGCGACAATGCCAAAAAGTCTAGCTTCTCCTTAAATCGCTCGTTCGTCTTAATGTCTGAACGATCCATTTGTGAGAAGTAGTCATATTTAATCTCTTTCTTTTTTTTAAATATCATGCTTTTTTCCTCCAATAGATGTCTCTCTGTACCGTTATTACCTTTTATTCTCGAATATAAATATTATAAACATACTATTAGAGAAATACAGCTTGAAAATATCACTTTTCCTTCACGAACACTCCGTTAACTATACTTTCTGCAAAAATATTATAATCCTCATATACTTGAGTTGCATAATAATGCGCATGAAGTGATACATAGTCGACAAATTGCTCCAAATCTCTAATGGCGTCTAAAATTTCTTCTTCGCTTTGGTTTGGCACGATGTCGTTTAGTGCAATCCCTGCTCGGCTATGATTTTTCGCCGTAATCGCACCCATGATAGCAAGTGTTTTTTCATAGTCCTCAACCGATTTATAGTTTTTTTGCTTTACTTTCTTTTTGTACGGTGAGCGTTCACGCACATAAAATTGCTCACCATCAATCGTTAAATAACCTAAATACGGGTCCTCTAAATGATGCATCGCCTTTTGTGTTGCGACGACACGATGCCCTTGATGACCATATTTTGTCCAAAAATCTTCACGGTATTTTAAAAAGTAAGCCGGTATTGCTGCACGCACTTCTTTTATTTCAAGCACTAAATCCTCAAGACCTGCCGCATCTCGTTCACCTTCTACGAGTGCATAGTAACGTTTTAGGCCTATCGATGCCGTACCTGTACCGTACTTTTTAACAATATCATTTAGGCGATAAAATGTAATGGTGCTTTGGTCGCTCTCGTCTAAAGAACTATAATAGTCGTTAGCCACAGCTTGAATTGTAGCTGCCTCTTCCTCACTCACTCGCTCAATTTCTTCACTTTCGATAAATTGACGTTTGCCTTGTTCATCGACCGTCGTAATATCTTGTAATAAATGATTTTCCTTGCGCTGCTCAAGCTTCTTTAGCACGCGCTTAATCGGTCCGCGCGTATTGTCCTTTGTGAAAATCAGTGTCATTGGATCGTCTTTGCCCGATGCAAAACGCTTCAGTTGCTTCACGTAGCCTTCGATATACTGGCGAATGAAGCCGTTTTGCTCCTCATTCGTATAGCCTTCTTCCTCTGTATATAACACGATGCTAATGCTCATGCGCAAAATGTCGTACAAATACGAGCCGATATAGCCTTCATCAAAGTCGTTAATGTCATATACGATGTCACCGTCTTCATTTTGGAACGCACCGAAGTTATCCATATGTAAATCGCCTTGAATCCAAATCGGTGCATCCTCCGCTGTATGGTACGGCGACGGTACATTTGCATGGTCAAAGTAAAATAAATACGCACTGCCACGGAAGAAGCGAAACGGGCTCTCTACCATGTTTCGATATTTCTCTTGTCGCCCCTCCTCACTTAATCCTAACGTTTCAACATCGAATTCATGAAATATTTGCTCCAATAAATGTTTGCGGATGCTTGTACGGGTTTCTTTTACGCGCTCTTCATAATGTTTCATCGTATCTCCCTTTCTATCTCCATATAAAAAAGAAGCCACTTCAATTTTGTGGCTTCTTTAACATTTCGCTATATTTCGCATAACATCCTTCACAAATGCATGCTTTATTTTTAAATTCATCTGGTATTTGTGCAAGGACCCACTCGTCAAACTGCTTGTTCATGCACCAGCACGATGCGACGTCTGGTGTACCTGCTAAGCAGCCGTTCGCTAACTTGCATATCGGACATTCCATTAAAAGTCCATCTCCATTCCAAACTTTTGACGATAGCCGCATTTACGACAAAGCTCCTCTACTGCTTCACGACGCGAGAATCCTTCAACTAAATTTGTCGCACGCTCACCATCGACAATGTCCCCGAACTTTTGCTCATGAATATTGCCTAGGTTAATAACTCCTTCACCATCTAAGCAGCACGGTACGACTGTGCCATCAACTAAAATCGCCGCGTGACTACGCAGTGCGTGGCAGAAGCCTTTTCCTTTATCCTCTGGTGCAAGTAAGCTCGGCCAGCGGAACTCGTGGTCTTGGTTTAAGTAGACGTTTTTGCCGATTTTGACGCCTTTACCTGGTTCAACGCGCTCTTCAATTTTAAAGTCTAACTCGTATTCGTTTTCTAAAATATCAAGCGTTTCACGGTTTTTACGGCGGTCTAAATCGGTTTGCTCATCGCGCTGTAAGTTCCATAGGCGATAGCTAATGATTGTATTGTACTCGCGTGAATCACGCACGAATTCTAAAATATCCTCTAAATATTTCTCTCGGTTTTCAGAACCTTCATGACCGTCAAAGCTATGCAGCGAGAAGTTCACTTGGCGAAGTGCCGGCTTACCAAGCAATTTATGGCGGTTCTTTTTAATGAGTGTGCCGTTTGTCGTAATGTTTACTTTGAATCCGCGCTCATGTGCTGCATCAAGCAACTGATCGATGCGGTTGTGTAGCAGTGGCTCGCCTTTTACGTGCAAGTAAATGTATTTCGTATGTCCAACGAGCTGGTCGAGTGTTTTTTCGAACTGCTCGACTTTAATCATGCCTTTTGTGCGCAGCGTCGGCGGGCAAAAGCTACAAGCTAAGTTACAAACGCTCGTAATTTCAATATATACTTTTTTAAATGTTTTCAACGTTATTCACCATTCCTAGTTTGTTCGTAAAAGAGTATTGTAGCAAACTTTCACGTTGAACGTACAATGTCACGCTTATTCGGCTCATGCGTATAAATCGCGAAGTGGTGACGCCCTTGTTGCTTTACGTAATAGAGTGCCTGATCTGCCTCAGCAATAAGCTGCTCGACATCGTTTATTGGCTGCTCATGAAACGTTGCCCCGATGCTAATTTGCAGCGTTTCATGTTTCGAATAGCTTTGCGCGTGCATCATGCTTTGAAACGTTTGTAGTAGCGATATTAACTTATCTTCGCTTTCGACTGGACAAAGCGCAAGAAATTCATCGCCACCGTATCGCACAAACAACGCGTTATGCTTATCGAAAAAGGCGGCAGCACATTTTGCCATTAAGCAAATAACCTCATCACCAACATCGTGCCCATACGTATCATTAATTTTTTTGAAATGATCCGCATCAAATATAATGACGGCAACTGCGGTATTCACTTCATTTAGCCAATCGCTCGCATGGTCTTGTAAATAACGACGATTTTTAATTTGCGTCAGCGGGTCTAGCCACGTTAGCTCCTCTAAATGATCCACCTTAAAGTACATATCGATGCGCTCTGCTCGCTGTTGTTGCTGCTGCTTTTGCTGCGCCAATATGTAATCATAATACGTTTCGAGTGTTTTCACATACTGCTCTAGCGGCTCGACATGCTCTGCTACGTCGATAAACTGCTCATAAAAGTAATCATACAGCCGCTCATCTTGTGCGAACCGTTTCATTTCTTCTTGAAGACGCGTATACGCACGCTCATATTGCTGCATGGCGCATTCATATACAACGACTGCCTTGACGAAATATTTATAATACTGCTGCTTTTCTACGTTTGGATAACTTGCTACATATGCGATGCGTGCAGCTGCTTCTTCAAATCGCTGTTGTTGCACACAAATGCGAATGTAACGCGCATGTAGCGACACATACAGCTGATTGCGCTCATAATCAATTTGCTCGCAAATAGCAAAAGCACGCTCTAAATGAACGAGCGCTTCCTCATAACGCGCTTTTCCAAAAAGATAGTGCGTAATATTCGCTTCAATAATCATTAAAATTTCAAAGCTTTGTTGTTCCTCCGCGAGCGTTTTAGCACGACATAAATATTGGTAGCACGACTCTAAATCGTTTAGCTCTCCGTACACCGCCGCTTTTAAATTCATATAGCGAATACGGGCTTCACTTGGCTGCTCGCCGATTAAGCTATCTAAATCATGCAATGCCTGGATCGCAATTTCATAATCGGCAAATCGAAAATAAGCAGTTGCTTTTTTCAGCGTAAAATCAACAATCGTTTCAACATCGTCTTCTTGCTCCGCTAACAGTATGGCACTATCAATTAACTCAAAAAATTGTGGATATTGCTGCTCATCATAATGCGTATTCACCTTTTGAAATAACACATCTGTATGTCGCTTCACTACACAACCTCCTTTTGACTAATGCATTTCACCACATAATACGCTCGCCCGTTATGCTTCACCTCATACATCGCACAGTCTGCTAACGATAACAGCTTCTCTACCGGGCATGTTTCGTTTTTTACGACGTACACGACCCCCATCGTTAACGTTACGGGAATCATCACGCCATTGTACGAGAAAATCGTTTGCTGTAGCTCCGAATATAACTCCGCTACTTTATCGGTAATGCGCTGCTCGTCATTTTCTAAAAATGTTAAAATAAATTCATCGCCACCGTACCGCGCACATACAAAACCATGCTGCTCATACTTCTTTAACACTTCCGCCACTTGGCAAATGACTTGGTCTCCTGCCAAATGACCGTATCGATCGTTAATTTGCTTAAAGTAATCGATATCAAGCATCGCACATACTACATACGTCGAATCACGATTTGTGCGCTTCACCAGCTCTGTTTGATGAATGAAGCCACGGCGATTCCATAGCTTTGTAAGCGAATCGCATTGTGAAGCTTCGATTAGTTCATGACGCGCTGACTGATGCGAGCTTTGCATAATGAGCTGTAGCAGACGGTCTTGCTTACTTTTCTTTTGAATGGTAATGAGCTGCTTGTAAACGATTTTCTCTAGCTGCAAATCACCGGTGCGCTTTGCAATGGTACACTCACATTCCAATACACCAGAATAGTAAACCACTTTTGCTGGGTCCGCCTCAATTTCAGCACGCAGCAGCGCAAGTCGTCGCTTCGCCTCATCGAATTGATTGACCGCTGCATAATATTTCGCTACGTTCGTACGATACAGCATATCATAGCGCGAATAACATTTTCTAAACGGCTCCTCTAAATGCAAATAATGGGCTGCTGATTCAAGATCCTCCATTTGCAAATACGTCGCAAACAAATTATTAATGGCTAAATAATGATCATTAAACATTTTCACGTTTGTATCTTTTTTCGCCTTGGTAATCACATACGCCTCGTGGAAATATCGTATCGCTTCTTCATTTTGCCCTGTATTCGTCTTTAGCAACCCAATATTTGTAATCGCATTCACGACTAGTGATTCGTTATGATGCTCTTCGCCGTACGCTTTTATTTCTAACATTTGCTCGTAAAAACCATCATAATACCCGTTCATCTCTAAAGCGATTGCACGCGCATTTTTGTAACGCATAAAATCCTCATCCGTCGCATATTTACGAAATAATGTGAAATGCTTGGATAGAAATTTCACCATCTCTTCAATATTGCTGAACTGGTAATACATTAAAGCACGCCACATATAAACCTTCGTTAGCAATTGATACTCTTTTTCTGCGATTAACAACTGTTCGATAGCTGGATACAAAGCTTCAAATTGTTCCTGATTTCTAGAATGAAAGAGTTCTTCTAACGTTTTTACATATTCTTCATTACTTATAGACACTTTGTCACCTTCTTCCGTTTTAAACTGTTAGACACATTGTATCAAAAAAAGCTTATTTAAGATATTCATCTTAAATAAGCTTCCTCATTAATCGTTGCGGTATTTTAACGTTAACCCTTTTAAAAAGTTACGCGCAAAATTATCGCCGCATTCCTTATAGTTGCGGTGGTCTGCTTTACGCATAATTGCTCCTAGCTCACCTTTTGATACGTTCAAGCCTGCATCATAAAAAATCTTAATCATATCCTCTGTCGTTAAGCTAAGTGCGATTTTGATGCGCTTCAATAAAATATTATTCGGATGGTCTTTTTTCGTCGGTGCTGGTGGTGGCGTTTGCCCAGGCTTCATTTCCTGCTTGCCACGCTTATACGTCACAAAGCCGTTCATGAACTTTTCAAACAGCGCGTCGTTACATGCGATGTAATCATCTGTTGGCACAACCTCGCCCTCTTCATCAAGCGTTGGCTTCGCTAAATATTTCGGCAGCTTCTCTGGTGACATATTGTAGCCACCTAGCCCAAAAATCTCAACCATTTCGCGGTTCTTTAAATCTAATGCGTAACGTAAGCGAATTAATAAATCATTATTTGTCATGTTTTGCTCCTTTGATTCTTGTGTATTAGTTCCTGTTTTAGACGTGTCCTAGAAATCAATCGAACAGGTCTCGTAATGTTTTATTGTAATAGAAATTGTTGAAGGTGTCACTTTTTACAAAATAAAAAGCCCCTTCGTCAGCGAAGAGGCTTCCTTTAAGGGAGATTAATCTTATGGCAGCGTAAAATTTGCTTACACTGCGTATACAAGGAAACTGCTTTTTCACGGCTAAAAAAACAGCTTCGATTGTAGGACATAATACACTTTTGAGCAGTTATTATGTGTAGAGGTTTAATCGTGTTATTTATATTTGCTACTTAGGGGAGTAGTTTTTTTGTCGAACAATGCGATTATATTATGTGCAACCTCTTGTACTTATATTCTATCATATACTATTTCAATGTAAATAAACCTTTCAACGATCCGCAAAATTCTCACTTCAATTGTGAACACTTTCACATACTAAACACTGTCACAAATCAAGTAATATCAAGCACTCAAGCCAATTTTTCGTTCCTTTTCATTTTGTCACAATTTATTTTTAACAGAAAATTCAGTTGTTTTATAAGCGCTTTCGTTATTATTGCAATAGTAATAATTACATAAAAAAAGAGATGCGCCTGAAGCACACCTCCACTAGTTATACAGCGATTGCTTCCTTTAATTGAAGCAAGCTTTTCGTTTCTGCGAGTAACGACGCCATTGTTTTTAGCTCATCATCACTAATTTCCATTAACTCTTCAAACATTTCGTCTGATTCGCGTGAAATGAACGCAATTTCTTGCATCGTTGCAAGAAGCTGTTGTGCGCTCGCCGCTAGTTCTTCCGCATTCGCCGATGAGCTTTCATTGCTATGTGCAATTATTTTCGTCGTCTCTACAATACGCTCAAACATCGCGCCAATTTGTAAAATGATTTCGTTTGTTTTCGAGAACTCTTTCGTTCCTTGATCCATTGACGTTACGACTGTTGCTGTCTCTGACTGGATGTTGCGAACGATGCTTGATACTTCAGCCGCTGATTTGCGTGATTGCTCAGCTAGTTTACGCACTTCATCTGCTACGACCGCGAAACCTTTTCCGTGTTCGCCAGCACGCGCTGCTTCGATTGCCGCATTTAGTGCTAACAAGTTAATTTGCTCTGAAATATCTGTAATGACGCGAACGATGTTACCGATTTCATTCGACTTGTCGCCTAAGTTGCTAATGGCTTCAAACGTCGTGTTAACGGTGCTATTGAATTGACCCATCTGTCTCATCGACTCACGAATCATGTCGTTCCCCGATTCCGTTAACGCTAACGTCGAATTCGATTGCTCTGAAATCTCGTTTGCTTGAATCGACATTGTTTCAATTGCCGCGGTCATTTGCTCTACTGACTCCGCACTTTCTAGCGTCATATTCAACTGATGCTTCAAGCCTTTTCCTACTTCGTCAATTGCTGCTCGTACAATATCGGCTTTTTCTGCTGCGTACTCACCTTGTTCGACAAGTTGTGTTCCTGTTTCTGCAATAGCTGTTGTCATGTGTACGATTTTTTCATTTTTCGTGTGTTGCTGATTGATCAATCGGTTGAATGCCACTACTTCTTCATCGTCACCACTTAAATGCTCTATTCGTTCACCTGACAGCGCAATGTTCATTTTTCCTAGCATCTCTGCCATTTGCGTTTGCTTACGTTTTACTTCTATATACTTAAAGCTTAAAAATAACGTTGTACATAATAAAATCATTGCTACGATTGTCATATGTGTGACTCCCTTCTTTTTTAGTTATCGTTAACGACGGCTAACGTCTGCTACAGTGTCATAAAATGCGCCTGGGAAGTTTCTTGTTGCTAATGCATTACGAATTTGTACCATCGCTATTTTTGATTTTGGTTTAACGATGGCGATGTGCTGATAGCCATATGTCGTATAAAACATCATCGTGTCACCTAGCTCAGCTGCTACTTTTCGTGGTACAGGTGCTTGCAGCGTCGCATCTACAACAAGCGTATAATGCGATGGGTTGTACGTTTTAGCAATCGTATTTAACGATTCAATATACTCACTAACTGCATCTTCCTTTAAGAATCCAAGAACTTGCGTATGTACTTCTTTTTTATCCTCATATACAGCCATTCTATATTTTGGCTTGTCATATAATATCATCTAAATTCCTCCTCATCCAAAACCACAAAATAAGTCTTTTGAATCAATTCAACTCCCTTATTTTTTCACACTGAATTAGTATATATTACTCACCATATTTTCGCTATGTTGTTTGTTTTTTAGAGGAGATTTTGTTTAATAACGCTATTTTTTTTACTTTTTTTCACATATTACTAAGAAAATACGCTCCTTAGCTAGCGAAAATTAAACATTTTTTTACATAATATTTCTCAACATATTTTTCTTAATTAGTTCTAATTAGTTCTAAATACCCTAAAAAAAAGAAGGGGCTGTCCGATAAGTAATTTTCCGGCAGATCCTTTCCGTTTGTTGAGGTAATATTTTGCGTTTTTATAACGACTTAAATCGGTACGCTAAGATTTGTACAAAATGAAAAGGCTGCCCAAACGTCTATTTTGACTTTTGGGACAGCCTCTTCTCTATACATTGAACTTAAGAATGTAACAGTTCAGCCTATATAATCATTATAGTTTATTTTTTTGAAGCGCCTGTAATAGCTCGCGTGCTTGCATTAAATACGCAAAAAGCTCTGTCGAATAGACAAATTTTTGCTTCGAATGGTTGTGCAGTGCATCAATTTGATCTTCATTGTCTGTAAATCCTTGCGCCACATCACCTAGCTTTTGCGTAAATTGCATCGTCACAGCGCTCGTTGCTTCAGTCACTTCCGTAATGTTCGTCATATTTTCAGCGAGACGATGCTGTGATGCTGAAATATTGTTTAAATAGCGGCGCGTTTCGTTCGTCATATCTTTTGTCGTTTGTACGTTTTTGCCATGTGTCACGACTTCATCCGATACGTACGTAATGCGCTCGCTAATTTGCTGAACGCGACCTTTAATTTCACCGAGTGATTGCTTGCTTTGGTCGGCAAGCTTTCGCACTTCATCGGCTACGACGGCAAAGCCTTTTCCATATTCGCCTGCGTGTGCTGCTTCGATTGCCGCATTTAATGCTAACAAGTTCGTTTGATCCGAAATGCCACCAATCACATCCGCAATCATCGCAATTTCCTCAGAATCATGTCGTAACTCATTAATCGCTTGCTGTAAATTTTGAAACACATCCGCAATGTAATCCATTTGCTTTAGCAGCACATCCACACTCGTACTGCCTTGCTCTACTAACGCTTTATTTTCTGCGCTCAGCTCGACAACTTCTTGTGTAATGCGCTCGATGTTTTGTGTTGATTGTAAAATATGCTCTGTGTCGCCAACCACTTGCTGCAACAACACATTTTGCTGCGCCGATGTTTCGCTAAAATATCCGATTTTTTTCGAGATAAGCATATCTTGTGTCGTATTTTTATCAATCGATTTATCCAGCAGCTCAAACAATTGCTGTAGCCCGTCGTACACTTGCTGTTTTTCTTCTATTGTTAGATCATTTATTTCTTGTTGTAACGATGCCGTTGTCGTTTGCTTCGTGAACCATTTGAGTACGTTCATTGTGATGCTCCGTTTCTTTTGCCGATTGCTAGTAGCACGAGTGTTTGATTAATTTGTTCATTTTGCAGCTGCTCACCGTAGCTACAAAAGCCAAATACGTTCCCCATTTGTCGGAAACGTTCATTCACTGCTGGCAACATATTCGTTTGCTGAAATTGTAGCTTTCGCAAAATGCAATTGATCGCAAAAACACCGTCAATTCGTTCAAAATCGTGCTGAAGTGTCGCAACGGTATGATCCATCGTCTGCAATACGTCCATTGGCTTTAACACTTTCATTTCCGCATTGCGTGCAACTTGACAGTAAAACGAAATCGAGCCGTCGTCATTGACGCACATCGGGGAGCCGACCGATAAATGCTTGCTCACAAAGCCAAGTGGATGCGCCATAAATTGCGAGGCAAGCTTTGGCACCGTCGTTTCTAGCACGCGCGCATATTCTGCGGCAGCTGGTTGACCGTTAAACTCATACACTTTGCGTTCTTCAACATCTACTTTCGTTGCGACAAGCACGTCCTCTTTATACGGTTCGAAAATGCTTTCTTTATACATTTTCATATCGGCGGCAGTTTTCAGAAAAATCACGACGCCAGAAGTTGTTGAAATGCGTTCATTTAATGACGTTTTCGTTTCAACAAAATGTGCATCATCTCCTGCTGTGCCACCAAATACCGGAAACCCTTCTGATGTAAATACAGAATTAACAATGCTTAATAAACGTTCCTCCGCATGAATTAAACCGTTTTGTAGCACAATCGCAAAGCCTTCTTTTTCGGGCGTTGGCGACTGTACATTCATGCCGATTGATTGCGCTGCACGAATAAGATCATTGCGCTGGAAGATCGGGAATTTATGAATGTTTTCCATAAATACTGCTGCGACTTGTAAATCCGCTCCACTAAACGCACTGACCGTTAAGCTATTTTCTTGAATACCGTGTTCATTAATTTCACCGACTGTTGTGACACCTACTACGTTTGCTTGCGGAAATTTTTCACAAAATAAAGAAACTAATTGCTCATAATTGTAAATCGTACTTGCAAAGAAAAATACAACTTTACTATCTTTACGTATATGAGCTGTTGCTTGCTCAAAAGCTTGCGCCGTTTCTTTCATTGCACTTTTTCCTACTTCGATTGCCGTCAATCTGTTGTCCCACCTTCAGTTTTATATGCTCATATTATGCAACAAATTACAGTCATCGTCAAAATGGATAAACTGTAAACGAAAATGAATGCTAGCGGAAAACTGAACTGTTTCCACTAGCATACTTACTACTTGTTATTCGCTTTGCTGAACGAAATCTTCGTGATTACTTAAAAATTCGTCAAGCAATGCGCGTACTTCATTCGTTGATTTTGTGTGCATTAGCTTATGACGCAGCTCACCTGCACCGCGGAAGCCTTTGACGTAAATTTTAAAGAAGCGGTGAAGCCCCGACATCGCGCGTGGCAATTGGTCTTCGTATTGATCTTGTAAATTAAGCTGTAAATGCAGTAAGCCTAATAGCTCTTCTGTCGTATGCTCACGTGGCTCTTTCTCAAACGCAAATGGGTTTTTGAAAATGCCGCGACCAATCATAACACCGTCCACGCCGTATTTTTCGACAAGCTCTAGTCCCATTTGACGGTCTAAAATATCACCGTTGATTGTGAGCATTGTATTCGGTGCAATTTCATCACGCAGCGCCTTAATTTCAGGAATGAGCTCCCAATGCGCATCGGCTACACTCATTTCCTTACGTGTACGCAGGTGAATCGATAAATTCGCAATGTCTTGCTTTAAAATGTGTGTTAGCCAGTCGCGCCATTCGTCAACTTCTTTAAAACCAAGTCGCGTCTTCACACTTACTGGAATTCCCCCTGCTTTTGCCGCTTCGATTAATTCCGCCGCAACGTCTGGGCGTAAAATTAAGCCGCTTCCTTTGCCGCGCTGTGCAACGTTCGGTACAGGGCAACCCATATTTAAATCGATGCCTTTAAAGCCCATTTCCGCTAAGTCGATGCTCATTTTACGGAAGTTGTCAGGATTGTCTCCCCAAATATGTGCGACGATTGGCTGCTCGTCCTCTGTAAACATGAGGCGACCGCGCACGCTTTCAATGCCGTTTGGGTGGCAATAGCTTTCTGAGTTTGTAAATTCCGTGAAGTACACATCTGGTGCGCCTGCGTGGGCAACGACGTGACGGAATACGCAATCTGTTACGTCCTCCATCGGTGCTAGCACGAAAAATGGCTTCGGCAGCTGTTGCCAAAAGTTTTCTTTCATTATTGATTCATCCTTTCCATTCGTTACTACGAGAAAAATCACTTCATTATTTTATACTGTTTCGCTCGTTTCGCCTACAAAACAAGCTCACGCATAAAAAAAATCGCTCACCAAAAGATGGTGAACGACTGTTTATTGACCGATGCTCGCTAATACGCCACTGCGCGGAGAAATGTTGTTAATTGAAATTTGATTTACTTTGCAGAAATGCTGTAAAAATAATTTTACTTCTGCTTTTTCTTGTGGGTTTGTTTTTAGACTATAAATGTCACGTAAAATTTGCGCTGTCCATTCGTTTAAGAAGTAGCGGTATTTTCCTGTACTCCAAGCCATTTTGTTCGGTGTTTTGTCGTTCATGTAGTAGTTCCAGAAGTAAAGCTGCGCTGATTCCTGCTCTGATAATTGAATGCGGAATTCTGAATGTGCTGGAATGAAACCATCATCGCCAAGCTTGCCGTAGAAGCCTTCTTTTACCATGTATAAGCCTAAAATGCGACGGTCTTGCTCTGCTGTTTTTGGTGCTCGTGCTGTAATGATTACCGCACTGTTTTGGTGTAAGCGCACTGCTTTATTTGGCTTGCCTTTATTTTGACCGCTCTTCATTGCGCCTGAAAATAATGTCCAGTCTTTAAATACAGATTGCTTCTCTTCCTCGTCACACCAAAATACAAGCTGTGATTGTGGGTGTAGCTTATGGTTTGTCGCTAGGCGCTCATATTGTAGACGCTTTTGCTCTTTCTTTTGTGCTTGCTCACGGTGTTGCTGCTGCTCTAATAATTTTTGCTGTTGGCGCTCTTCTTTTTCGACAATCATCTCAGAAAATTTTGCAGCGTCTTGTTCGTTTTCAATTGTTAAATGTAGCTCAAATGCGTCTGGGTACACAAACTTTTTCGCTACCTCCTCAAACTGAATGCTAACAATCGCATCATCTTGAGCTGTAATCGTTCCCGTGCCCCACTTCATATGTGTTACTTTTTTATTTAGTAAATCCATCATCCGTTTCCTCCTCGTCGTTCATCAACCGCTACAATTGTGGCTGTTTCGTTTCGTTAAAAAAGAATAAAAAAAAATACTGAACATTCTATAAATTGGATAGCAGAATGTTCAGTACTGTTTAATCAACAATTGTATTCTCTATTATATCATTCAAACGACAAAACAACAAACGAGGAAAGGGAATAATCGTTTCTTATATGGGCATCATGCGATAACGTTGCAATTGGCTTTTCACCTGCATCGCTCTTGCATCTTCATAGCTACACGTCGTTAACATATGTTCTAGCTCATGTAATGCGATGTGGCATCGGTCGCCCATCTCATATGGTACGTTGCAAATGTGTTCATTGCCGACAATGAAAAGCTGCGTAATATGTAAACGCTGGATCATCGCCTCGATTTCTGGTGCGGATTTTTCGTTGCGAATAACGATTGGGTACATGCCCTCTGCGTATAGCACCCCTTCAAACAAATGAATGAGTTCGTTTTGCTGGACGTCATCGCCGACTAATACGAGTACAATGTCGCGCTGCATAGGCAATTCGCCGAGCTTCACTTTCGTTTCCTTTAAAATATGACAATACATACCTTTAATTTTGTCGAGCTTATCATATGCGATGAGCTCGTTCGTCTCTAAAATTTTAATAATTTTAAATAGCGGAATGTGGATGTGCGTATACCATTGTGATGCATCATATGACGAAATTAAATATTCAAAGTGCTGCTTTGCGACGATATACTGCGCTCGTAACACTGCCTCGCATAAGCTTGTAAATGCACGTTCTCGTGATAGGTCCTGCTGCGTCATAATGCAGCGAATCGTTAATGTAAAATCGTATGGTAGCTGCACAAGCTCACCTGTTTGCAACAAGCGCACTTTCGGAAGCAGTGGACTTGGTGCTTCGATACTCTCAACAACTGCCTTTGACCCATCGGAAAGAAGCACGACCGCATCCTTCGGGAAAATGCCTAGAAAATCCACAAATGCATACAATAGATCCTCGTCATAGCTTTTTTTATTGGCATACATATGTGTGATTGCCTCGTGTGGATGCATTTGTTGTTTATACGGACGCGCTAACGTGAGCTTTGAATATGCTTTTACAATTTGCAGCAGCTTCAAATCCATCGACGCGCTCATTGGAGAAAGGTGACCTGTTGTGTATTTGCTTTCGCGATTCGTCTTCGCTAAATACGCAATTGCTTGCAACCCCATATCGCAAAATAGCTCTTTGCCTTTGTCCGTATGGCGCATAATGATTGCTCGCTCTGCCATCGTAAGTGCCGTCGTTTTTGTTAAAATGGCTTGTGGTACGTTCATTTTGCCGATGTCATGAAACAAAAAGCCGATTGCGACGTTGTTTAGAAGCGGCATGTACTGGTGCTTCGCAAACATTGTGCCAAGCGTGAACACATCCATCGCCTGTAAAAACGTCGTCACATCATGCCCTTTCATTTGCTCTAGCTTAAAGCGATACGCTAAATCATCCATATATGCATTAAATAATTCGATTGTGTACTCCAAATAATCCGTCTGCTGTGCGCCTTTGCCATAGCGAAACTCAACATTTAATGTATTTAAAATGTTCATGTAGTCAATATCATCTGATAAATAGGTGTTGCTTACGTTCACCTCTTTTACGTCGTGAATTTCATTTACTTCCACGCACATTACTTGCTGCATTAACAAATCAATCGCTTCTTTCGTAAAAGACTGTGCCGTTTCTTTCTTTCCGACGAACGTTTGATTGTGTAATGCTTGTTCTGTTTTTAACTGCTCGTTCATATGTGCCGCCCCTCTCTTGTAGTCGTTATGTTTATAGTAAACTTCTACAAAACAGCTGCCTATTGACGAATGTTAATAATATTGTAATTAACATTATTTGTAGCACAGTCACTTTTCCTATAAAATAATACTATTAATTAGGTAAAAGGTTTACTTAACGTATAGAAAGAGAGGTTATAAAGTTGGATGCCATTTTTATCACATCAAAAACCATCATCCCAAAGAAGCCATCGAACCTCATTGAACGCGAACAGCTCGCACAGCAGCTAAACGCACAAAGCAGCAAACGGCTCGTCATTTGTCGTGCGCCTGCAGGGTACGGTAAAACAACGCTACTTAACAGCTGGCTCTCGACAAAGCAGGAGCCTATCGCATGGGTTGCGCTCGATGAAGCAGACGACAATCCGATTAGCTTTTGGGCATATATCGTCACGTCCGTTACAAATACCACGCCACTGCGCAATTACGATCAGCTTATGCAACTTTTACAGCTACAAAGTCAAAACAGCTTTGAGCTATTCATTTATAACTTCATCGAGGAGCTATCGACGCTCGCACCGCTTCATATTGTGCTAGATGATTATCATTACATCCATGCCGCGCAAGTTCATCAGCTGTTCATTCAGTTCATTGAGTACTTGCCACATAACGTACATATTTATATGACAACGCGCACGACGCCACCGTTTCCGCTTATGAAATGGCTCGTGAAGCAATGGCTATACGAAGTTGACTTACAGCAGCTAAAATTCACCAAAAGTGAGACGCGTCAATTTTTCTCCAAAAATGCACAGCACATTGATGAACAACAACTCAATACCATTTATAAAACGACGGAAGGCTGGGTGTCTGGCTTATTGTTAATGGCACTCGCAACGACCGAGCAATCATGCGCGAACGTTAACGCACTAAGCTTGACATCTGATTTTTTGTGGGAGGAAATTATTGCGAAGCTGCCTGAAGAATTGCAGCACTTTTTACTGAAAACGAGCTTTTTACGTGAGCTTACACCGTCGCTTTGTAACAATATTACGGAGCGTCATGATAGCGCCGAGCTACTACAACAGCTGATGCAGCAAGGATTATTTACAACGAAGCTTCAAGCTGTAGAGCCGACGTACCGCTATCATTACTTACTTATCGATACGTTGCAGCAGCGCTTTTTCACGCTATTTAATAAGGAAGAAACATTTTATTTTTTAGAGAAAATCGCCTATATGCATTGCACGCCTGAAAACTTCGATTATGCCATTCATCTCGCACTACGCAACGGACAATACAGCGTCGCGGCAGAGTGGATTGACCGCTATTTAGTCGAAATTATACGCTCGAATCAAATCGGACAATTTTTACATTGGATGCGTCAAATTGTAAAACATGAGGCGTTTTGTACAGATGATGTATTGATCATGACGTTCATTCAAGCCATTTTAACGCTTGATTTTACGTTCGCTGAGAAGCTTCAGCACATCATCGAGCAACGTCTACAAAAAGAGCTCGCCAACCCACATGAGCAAAGCGCAGAAAAGGTGAACTGCTGCATGTACTTTTTATCAGCAAAGGCAATGTTTTATAGCGCGCGCGGCAATCAACTTTCTGATGTGAAACAGTTATTACAGCAACGACTGGAACTTACGTACACACCAGACCGCTGGCGAAGTTTTATCATCGACTACAGCAACTTAGAGGTGAACGTGCTGCGTACTGGTTTAGCGTCAAAAGGTCAGCTCGTTTCGACTGCGCAAATGGAGGATGTTATCGCGTTATTTCGCTATACGAATTTGCAGAGCATCGGCGTAACGCTGCATATTTTCAGTGTCGGTGCCGCGATATTTTATGAGCATAACGAATTTGAAAAAGCACAGTACGAAATGGAATACGTCATTCAAGCGAGCTTAGCGGCGAATTTGCCACAGCTGTACATTCCGATGTATATATTGAAAGCGAAAATGCTCATTGCGAACAACCAAGTACAAACGGCACTCGTCATGCTTGAGCAGCAACGACAAAAAGTGACGCAAATGCATTGGCAAAACGCCTTTAAAACGATGATTGCGCAGTGCTATTTAGAGCTAGACGACGTGACGAATGCGAAAAAGCTACTTAACGAAGGGCATTCGTTTTATATTTTTGACCGACTCATTTATGCGAAGCTTTTGATTAAGGAACAAAACTACGGCGAAGCACTGCGCATTATTGGCGACATTCAAATCATCGCTAAAGACGAACAGCAAGTAGCGACCATTATTGAAGCAACGATTTTTGAGGCGATTTGTCATGTCAAAATGAACAATGTCGAGCTAGCATGTCATACATTACATCACGTATTGCCACTTGCACATAAGCATCATTATTTGCGCTTATTTTTAGACAATTGCGACGTGCTACAGGCGCTAAAGCATTACGCGCAGCACTCGACGTTTTCGCTCATTGCTAATCATGATGTATTGAAATACGTCGCCCATATTTTAGCGCAGGACGAACAAACAGATACGACCGTACTTACGTTAACAGAACGGGAACACGAGATTTTAACACTCATCGCAGAGGGCAACAACAATAAAGAAATCGCGACGAAATTGTTTTTATCAGAAGGTACAGTGCGTGTGTATATTTCGAATTTATATCAAAAAATCGACGTCAAATCACGCAGCCAAGCGATTAAGTTTTTTCAGCAGCATGTGTGAGCGAACGCCAATGACTTTCTATTATTTTCGGGAAGCTTTTTTAGTCACACACTTTTAAATTCAGAAAATTCATATTAATCATCACTGTTACGTGTTACAATTTACGTGTGGTTGCTTCATTCCTTATGCCACGTATTAAGCTTTTCCAAACAGATTTCCTATACTACTATTTTTAGGAGGAATATATTTTGAAAGCACTCGTATACGCAGGACCAGGTAAGAAAGAACTTCGTGAAATGGAAAAACCAACAATTATTAATGACGGTGATGCGGTCGTTAAATTATTAAAAACAACAATTTGCGGTACAGACTTACACATTTTAGGCGGCGACGTACCTGCTGTAAAAGAAGGTACTGTTTTAGGGCATGAAGGTATCGGGATCGTTGAATCAGTTGGCTCAGGCGTGAAAAATTTCAAAGTCGGCGACAAAGTCATCATTTCTTGTGTGACCGCTTGTGGTACGTGCGACAACTGTAAAAAAGCATTGTACGCGCACTGTGCAGATGGCGGCTGGATTTTAGGTCACTTAATTAACGGCACACAATCAGAATACGTACACATTCCACACGCGGACAACTCGTTATACCACATTCCACAAGGGATTTCAGATGACGCGGCGGTAATGATTTCAGATATTTTACCAACCGGCTTAGAAATCGGTGTATTAAACGGACAAGTAAAGCCAGGTGACACAGTCGTTATCGTCGGCGCAGGTCCAATTGGGATGTCTGTTTTACTCACAGCACAGTTTTACTCACCAGCTCAAATCATCATGGTCGATTTAGACGACAACCGTTTAGAGGAATCGAAGCGCTTCGGTGCAACCCATACGATTAACTCACGCGACGCAGAAGCAACGATTAAAGAAATTTTCGAGCTAACGAACGGACGCGGCGTTGACGTAGCGGTCGAGGCAGTTGGTTTCCCTGCAACGTTTGACATTTGCCAAAAGATTTTAGCACCCGGCGGTCATTTAGCAAACGTAGGTGTACATGGTAAATCGGTTGACCTACAGCTACAAGACTTATGGATTCGCAACGTAACGATTACGACAGGCTTAGTATCAACTTCATCGACACCGATGCTATTAAAAACGTTAGCGAGCGGCAAAATTAAAGTAGAAGAGCTTGTAACGCATAACTTCAAATTCGAAAACATGCTAGACGCTTACGAAACGTTCCAAAACGCTTCGAAGGAAAAAGCGTTAAAAGTTATTATTGATTTCGAATAAAATAAAAGCTCTACAACCGCTGTAAATTCAGCGCTTGTAGAGCTTTTTTCATATCACTTCGCCGCTTCCATCAGCTGATTGTAAAACTCATCGCCGACGTCTGCTTTTACATCATTATAAATACCACTCATTGCTTGTTTGAACTTTAGCTTTTCTTCCTCAGATAGCTCAACTACAGCTAATCCTGCTTGCTTTAGTTGCTGGAGCGCTTTTTGCTCGTCCTCTTTTGATAGCTGGCGGTTGTAGTCGCGCACTTCAAGAACTGCATTTGTTACGACTTGCTGTAAATCTGTTGATAACTTATCGTAAAAGCTTTTGTTCACAACAACTGGCCACGGTGAATACGTATGCCCTGTTAACGTTAAATGGTTTTGTGCTTCGTGAAATTTCATAGAATACATAAGCGTCAGTGGTGTTTCTTGCGCGTCGAATTGCTTCGACTTTAGTGCATCGTATACCGCATTAAACGCAAGTGGTGCTGCGTTTGCGCCCGTTAACGACCACGCTTTAATTTGCATTGGGTTTTCGAGTGTGCGCATGTTTAAGCCTGCCATATCTGCCACCGTCGTTACGGGTTTGACACTATTCGTTAAGTGGCGGAAGCCGTTTTCCCAATACGCGATACCAACAAGCCCTTTGTCTGCCATCGAATCAAGCACGTATTGCCCAACTTCGCCGTCTAATACGCTATGTGCTGTCTGGAAGTCTGTAAATAAATATGGTAAATCCCACACGGCCATGTATTTCGTTGCGGCATCTAAAATCGCAGAGGCCGGTGCCATCATTGTCAGTTCACCCATTAATAGCATTTCAAGCATTTCGCGCTCGCCGCCTAGCTCACTTGCTGGGTAAATTTCAACTTGAATTTGCCCGTCACTGTTCGTTTCGACTAGCTCTTGAAAACGCTCAAATGATTTTTGCCCGAAATGATCGGTTGCGGTAGCATGTCCAATTTTTAAGACGTATGGCTCGCTTGCTGCTTCTTCTTTTTCGTCACTACAAGCAGCGAGTAGCGAAACGATTGCTAGCATGAACACAAGCATGAATTTTTTGCGTAACATCACGATGCCCCCTCTCTACTGCTCGATTTTAAATTTCGATGTGATTTTTTGTAAGTCCTCGGCTAAGCCTGCTAGGAACTGTGCAGAAGCAGATACTTCCTCAAGTGCTGCGTGCTGCTCCTGTGTTGCCGCCGCATTGTCTTGACTAATGTCGACATTTTTTTCTGTAATGCGCTTCGTTTCACCTACTGAATGCAGCATACCGTCACTGCGATGCAGCATCGACTTTAACGACTCGCTCACTTCGCCGACTTTGTATGCAACGTCATTCATCGCATCTGAAATTTCTTGGAATTTATGATCGGTTTCCTTTGTGTCCGCTAAGCCAATTGCGACTTGCTCGCTCTCTTCACCCATCATGCGTACCGATTCATCTGTTTCTCGTTGAATGTGCATAATCATTTCGGTAATTTGATTCGCTGAGCGTTTTGATTCCTCCGCTAGCTTACGTACTTCATCCGCTACGACCGCAAAGCCCTTACCATGCTCGCCTGCTCTTGCCGCTTCGATTGCTGCGTTTAATGCAAGTAAGTTCGTTTGCTCTGCTACATCTGTAATGATTTCGATAATCGAGCTAATTTCCTTCGAACGGTCACGTAACGACAAAATCGAATCGCTCGCTTTCGTTACAGATTTTTGAATAAAGTCCATTTGACTCACAACGTTATCGACTAAATCCGAACCGCGACTCGTTAAATCTTTTGCAATTTCTGCAATGTTACTCAGCTCATTACTGTTTGTCGTAATATGCTGAATATCTTGATTCATTTGTGTCATCGTCCCTGCTAAATCGTTGAAGTGAACGAGTTGCTCCTGGCTACCTTCTGCACTGCGCTGCGTTAACGTCGCTACTTGCTCAGACGCCGCTGTACTTTCCTCGGCACTTGCTGCAAGCTGCTGACTGCTCGCTGATACCGTTTGTGCAGACTCTTGCACTTTGCCGACTACTTCACGGAAATCACGCACCATCGTATTAAATGACTGTACCATCTCGCCTACTTCATCACGGTTTTTAACGACGATTGGCTCAACGCCTAAATTCCCTTCCGATACTTCCTTCATCACGTTTGATACTTTCACGATTGGTCTTGAAATCGTTCGGCTAATGAACAACGCTAAAAACAGCCCGCCAATAATGCCAAAAATGCTCATAATAATCATCGCCCATTCGGTCAAAACGACATTATCATTAATTTCAACCTTCTTCTCTAGCACGATTGCTTCTTGCACATCTTTTAGCTCTAAGCTTTTCGCATTAAATACGTTCATGATTGTTTTACCAGAAGTGCTTAGTACGTTCGTGTAGCCAACGACATTGCCTTCTTGTTTAAACTGAATCATCTTTTGCACAATTTCATCAAAGCGCTGTTGAAAAGCGGCTAACTGGCCTAGCTTTTCCAAATCTTCGTCACGTTTAAAGCTTTGCTGCATCGAGACGACTGCTTCATTTGCTAATTGTAAATTTTCTTTATATACATCTATGTAACTTGCATTGCCTGTTAATAAATAATTTGTAATGGACTCCATTTGGTTGCTATATAGCGCATCCAAGTCTTTTGCTGCCATGGCATTTCCGATATTTTCTTCGATTAACTCATTATATGATTGATCTGTATAACCTAGCTGATTAATCGAAATAAAACTTCCCAAAACGACGATTACTAAAATCGAGATGAATCCTAGGAATAATTTATTACTAATAGTGACCTTCATATATGCCTCCTATTCAATATTTTAAAAATATAATACCATATATAGTCGTTATTACTATAAATATAGTCAAATTATAGTATTTATTTTTGTTGACATTTCTGTTTTATACACACTCCTGTCATCTTCCTCATACAGATATTTCGTTTGACGCCAAAAAATATGCGCATTCCTATCACAAAGGAAAAATTTGCATAAAAAACGCACTGCGAATACAAACTCGCAGTGCCGCGCTTAACTGTTAACCTTTTTTCTTATACTCAAACAACCGATATAGCTCCCTCGAAAAGCTCCCTGCATATAGCTTCCGGAAGATAAGCCGCTCGATGCCACTTAGCTGCTGCACAAAATGCGCTGGCGTCATATCATGCTCCTGTGCAAAGGTAAACGCCTCACCCTGTAATGTTTGCGGCGCTCGCACACCGTACACGCGACTCACCCCAACATCGTGAACTGGATTTTTATACGCTGACAGTTTCGCAGCAAGCTCCGTATAGCAATCCATTAACAGCACCGCCTCGTCAAAATGTGTACTCACCTGCTCCATAAACGCTCGCAGCTCCTCGTTCGTCACGTACATGCTAACACCTTCCATGACGACGATTGCACAGCGCGTTTCACGAATGTATCGTCGCCAATGATGCGTGCGAATGTCCGCCGCAATCATGCGATAATTCGGTGCTTCGTCGTAATAACGTTTGCGCTCGTCGATCACTTCCGCAAAATCAATATCGTACCACATCTGCTTTGTGCCAATACGCAGCACGCGACTATCGAGCCCACAGCCAATGTGCAACACGACTGCTTCTGGGTTATCGTTTAATTGTCTTGTTACCCAGTCGTCAAACACGGCGGCACGCATACCCATATAATACGCAAGCCATTTGGACTTCGCCTTGCCCGTTAGTGAAAACCCTTCTGACGCCCAAATTCGCTCTGCCATGTCGTCGCGGAGAAATAAGCGCTTTTGGCTGACGTATGCCTTGCCATATAACGGAATGTATAGCGTTTTGTTTACCTCATTCATCTGCGCCCCTCCAGACATTCAAAAAAACGATGCTTAGAACATGTCTAAGCACCGCTTCATTCATCTATTTCGTAAAATCAATTTTTTTATGTAATAAATACATCGTTACGCCTCCAACTAGCATTGAGAGCGCTTCTCCTACTGCCACAATTCCGTACGTTTCCCAAAATGGTAAGTCAAACACAATCATAAGCTGTGCCGCAACGGTGAACATCGAAAGCGTGAAAATAATGCCCGTTATAACGAGCTTCCATACAATGTTGTCGATGTTTCGTGTAGCGAGGCGACAAATAATGAGTACGACGAATGTCGCAATCCCCCCGACTGGCACATCGATCCACCACATCGGTGAAAAGAAGTTTGCGATGACGACACCTAACGTAACGGCGACGATATATCGCTTGTGAAACAGCACTAAATAGTTAAACATTTCCGATAGTCGTAATTGGACCGCACCGAAGCTAATGACAGATAGCATGACTGTCACCGCAACATAAAGCGAGGCAACTACTGCCATCTTCGTCGTTTCCTGCACATTCGTTTGTGCATGAGAAACCGCTTTTTGCATATTCAATTTCCTCCTTTATGAAATAACGTATCCCGCTACTTCACTAATAACTATGACCAAAGGAGCCGCGGTGCTAGTACCGTGCCAAAGTGTCATAGTGTGTTGCTTATATTCCTTTATTTTACTATAAAAAACAGCTGTCGCCTACTACTTATTCATCCAACCGCCATCAAGTGGAATAATCGTCGCGTGCATGTAATCACTGGCATCGCTCGCTAAAAATAACGTCACGCTCGCCACCTCGTCCGGGCTTGCCCATCGTCCTGCTGGCGTTTGCTCGGCTACCCATTTTGCCATTGCCCCGTCACCTTCAAAATCCGCGGCGTTCATCGGCGTTTGAATCGCACCTGGCGCAATGCCGTTAACACGAATGCCTTCCTTGCAATAATCATATGACAGCTGCTTCGTATAGCCGATGACCGCATGTTTAGACGCTGTATACGCTGCGCCGCCACCACCTGCAATCATTCCTGCAATTGATGCCATATTAATAATGATGCCGCTCTTTCGCTTTAACATATTGGGCAACACCGCGTTCGTCACAACGTACATGCCCTTTACATTCACCTCAAAAACGCGGTTCCATAGCTGCTCGTCGGTTTGAAGCGTCGTCGCATAGCCGTCGAGCACACCTGCTGTATTGCATAAAATATCGACGTGTACGTCACGTAACGCCGAGTCAATTGCTTCTTTGTTCGCAACGCTCGCCTCGACATGTGTGTAATGCTCATGCACTATGCTTGCCTTCGCTACATCGACACCTACTACTTGCGCCCCTTTTTGTAAAAATGCATGTACTTGTGCTTGCCCAATGCCTGATGCTGCCCCTGTCACAACGATCGTTTTTCCTTCAAATGTTTGCTCCATCTTGTTCCCTCCACATAAAAAAGCCAACTTGCATAAACAAGTCAGCCGCTGTTTTATTGTACAATTACCCAATCATCCGCTAAAATATCGCACACAGTCGGCGTAAACATCGTGTACCCTTCACCTGTTACGTTGATGGCGAAATACGGATTCATTTTTAATCCGTCTAGCTCTGTTGCAGGCACGTACTTCACATATAGCTCTGCGCCACCCCAACCTGCACGAATAATTTTTTCGCCTGCTTTTAATTTCGGTAAAATCTCCTCAAATGTCATCGTTATCTTCCTTTGCGCTTGGATTTGTTTGTTCCATTATAGCAAGGAATGAACGATAATTTGATAACGATTTCAATTAGCTTCTTTTCATCAGCTCCATCATATCAACCGACATTAAATTAATTTCATCGGCAGAAGCGTTTAGCTCCTCCGTTAACGTCGCCTGTAATTCCGTTAGCTCACTAATTTTCCCCATTTGCGAAATGATGGCCGTAATCGATTGCTTCACATTGTCTAAGCTCGTATCGATTTTTCCTGTCGCTTCTGCTGAATGAATCGCAAGCTTACGAACTTCCTGTGCCACAACGTCAAAGCCTTTCCCATGCTCGCCTGCTCTTGCCGATTCAATCGATGCATTTAAGCCAAGTAAATTTGTTTGGTCGGCAATGCTTTTAATGAAGTTTGAAATTTCAGCTGTTTGGTCCGTCGTGTCTTTTACCGTATTTGCCACCTGTACCGTTACTTCCTGCGACGATACAAGCTCTTGTGCGTGGTTTGAAATTAATAAGATCGCATCGTTCATCGCCGTAATCGAATGTGACAGCTGCTCAAACTTCTCATTCATTTGCACTACGTATAATTCTTTATTTCGTTCTGATGTAATATCTCGAATGATCCCTGCTACACGTAAAGGAGCGCCGTTACGGTCACGCATCGTTTCGCCCGTTGCGTGGAACCAATGATATTCCCCTGTTTTTAACTGTAAACGATACTCAACATCAAACGGTGTTCTGCCTGTATGATCTAATAAATGGTCCGTAAATGCCTGCATCGCCATTCCTTTATCCTCTGGGTGTAATCGGTCACTCCATGAACTCATGACGTTCGGGAAGTCTTGTTCGTTGTGAAAGCCAAGTAGCTGACGGAATTGATTTGACCACCAAAACTCGTTATTCGGATTGACTGGGTCGCCTTTTTCAACGGTCATATCCCAAAATGCTTCAACTAGCACTTTATTAATTAAATCGTTCTTTACATAATAGTTTGATAGCGCTTCCATTTTCGTTTTTTGTTCATGAATATCTACCATACAGCCAACAATCGTCGTACGTTCTTCCTTTTGAATCGAAATGGCTGTCTTCACCCAACGAGGCTGTCCGTTCGCCTGACGAATAACGTGCTCAACTTGTATGCCTTCGTGACGTCCTGTGCTGCGTAACGCGTCCTTTAATGGCTGTTCGAAAATATTTGCGTCCATTACTTGATGAAGTGTCATAAAATTTTGAGGCAACGTTTTTTGCCCATTGTAGCCGAGCATTTTTTGAATGGATGGACACCACGTAATGATGTTGTCCGCATGCATTAAGTCGTTGTTTTTCAATTCACATGTCCATGTTCCAATACCCGCAAGCTGCAACGCGTCAAATTGCTGATTCGTCATGTGCTGCTGCGCGTTCACTTCCGCCGATTGTACCTGAACTATATTCAAACGATCGACAATTTTTTTATACATGTCATTTTCAATTAAATAATCTAACTTCGAGCATGTACCACTTGCTAAATTTTCACTTTGCACTAAAAGAATTTCTAATGATTTTTTACTTTGTCTATTAAACACGATATGTAACGCTCCTTTATATGTCATAATTTTTAATTTGAAAACTTACATACTTACTATGCTTTTAGACGGATAACACGTTTCGTTCAATACTAAACGAACCGTCATATGCGCTGCTATACATGTCATGTTCACTATTGCATCATTAACAAAAATATGTCATTGTAAAAGCTGTTGAACAGAATATCACATTTAGTAATTTCTAACTATAACAAATTGTATAAAAGTAGTTCTTTTCCCCAAAAAACACGTTTTTTTTGCTTTATTCTATGTTTTTAGCCCTGTAATTATTAGTCAACAATAATCTAAATACCTTGTATCCAAACTATAAATTAACATATTAATAACAAAATCCCCCAAAAAAGGAATCTATCCTTTTTGGGGGATTTTATGTACTCAAGTACATGTCACAGCTTAATCAATGCGGAAGCTATGAATCATCGTATTTACTTTTTCACTTAGCTCATTTAACATTTCCGCCGACTGTTGAAGGTTGCTAAATATTTCTGATTGATGCTCGACTGAAACGTATATGCGTTCCGTCTTTTGTGACACTTCACTCGCCACATGCGATATGTCATGAATCGCCTTTACGACGTCTTCCTTAATATGATTGGCATGCGAAATTTCATGATTGATTTCTGTAAGCGAATGCAAAATATGATTGATCGTATCGCTAATCGTATTAAATGCTATTCCTGTTTCTTCCATCAATTCACTTTGCTCATTGTTTACAACCGCAGCTTGGTTCATTAAGTCGAGCGTTTTGATCGTATCATGCTCAATCGTCATGACCGTATCTTCAATTTGTTTTGAGGCGATTGCCGATTGTGACGCAAGCTTTTGCACTTCTGACGCCACGACCGAGAAGCCAACGCCGTATTCACCAGCACGAGCTGCCTCAATGCTCGCATTTAACGCCAGTAAATTCGTCTGATTCGATATGTCACTTAACGTTTGCACAATCGAGCCAATTTTTTTCATATTGTCTGCAAGCTCTTGTACGACTGCAATTGCTTCGTGCGTACTGCTAATGGACATCGCTGTTTTTTGCTGTAAGTTCTCTAGCTTCCCTACACCTTCATGCAGCACACTATTCGCATTTTCTGAAAGGCTGTCCATATGCGCATTTTTCTCATTTAAGCGATCAATGACATCCGACAGCTCCATCGTTTTTAAATTCGTCGCTTCCGTTAGCTCCGTTTGCTTCGATGCATCGTGTGCAATGCCCGAAATTTCTGTGCTAATTTTCTCACCCATACCACCTGTTTCCTCTGAAATGGCCGTTAGCTCGTCTGACGATTCACCCAGATGCTGCATCGTTGTTTTCACCGTTGAAATTAGCTCTTTCGTTTGATTCGCCATCACATTAAAGTCATTTGATAGCTCGCCTAATTCATCGTTCGTAAATGTATTAATCGTCACCGTTAAATCACCGTCAGCCATCTTTTTCACATTCGTTCTCAGCGTTTGAACCGGACCGTTAATCGAGCGAATGACCCATACACCAAGCATTATGCTAATAATTAAACAAAAAACAATCGTCATGCACGTTACGATAAAGAGTTCTGAATACTTCTCCTTTGATTGCTGTAGCACGACATCGTTCTGGTCAAAATACAAATCCCCGATAACATCTAGCGCATCTTCAGCCGCCGCAAACGTTTCATAGCCTTCGTTTTGAGAGAGCGCTAACCCTTTCTCACGATCAGCCGAATTTGAGGATGACAGCAGCTTCACAATATCATTTGAGATGGTAAAGTAATCCTCTTTCATCCCTAAATACGTATCAATGAGTGCCTGCTCATCGGTAAGGTTACTAATGTTCGAGCTGTATTCCGCAAAGCGCTCCTCAATGTCAGCCATTTGCCCATCGTACTCTTCCATTTGCTCGTTAAAGTCTTCCGTGCCTGGCTCATATAAGTATAAATTTTTCTCAGCGATATGCATTTGATGAAAATCAATACCAATCGTTCGTAATAAGTTCGAGTTTTTCGCTCGCACTTCTAAGCTCTCTTCTAGCGATGATTGAACATGTTGTAGATTATATAATCCCGACATTCCAAGTAAAATGTTCGTTGCCACCGCTACTAAAATAATGATAGATATTTTTGCTTTAATCGACATTTTTAAGCTTTTTATCATGATGATTAGTTCCTTTCGATGTACTTCTTATAGTCATAACAAATTATACAGCTCGACCTTCATTTATTATACGAAGCTTCTACTATTTCTTTTTTCTTACATCCAATTTACTCTCGATTAATTTTATCATACCGGTCACTTGTTAGGAACTGGAAATATATCAAAATTAATTTTTAATGATTTTTTTTGTAGAAATAGTCTCATATTGTGCGCATACTTTAACAAAAAAGAATAACAAATGCACAAAAAAAGCGGTCGTATGCGAGGATGAACTCGCACACGACCACCTAATTTATTATTTTGAAGCGACTAAAATTTTAATTTGCTCTTTATCGTTCACTAATGTTTCGAAGCCTTCTGTCACGACGTCGTCTAACGTAATGCGTTTTGTCACTAGCTGCTCAGCTGGGAAATACCCTTTTGTCATTAAGTTCATGACCGCTGGGAAAATGTCACGGTATGCGATGATGCCTTTCACACTGCGCTCTGATAGCACGATATTGTTCGGCTGAATCGATGCTTCCGTTTCCCAAATTGATACGATAATCGTTTCGCCTTCAAATGAAGTGGAATCAATCGCTTGCTTTAGAACAACCGGTACGCCTGTTACTTCAAACGCTACGTCTGCACCGCCGTTTGTTAGCTCGTGAATTTTCGCTGCAACGTCCGCTTCTTCAGCCGGATTAATAACCGCCGTTGCGCCAAGCTCTAACGCCTTTTCGCCGCGCGACTTCGATAATTCGACCGCATAAATTTCCGCCGCACCTGCTACTTTTAATGCTTCGATTACAAGTAAGCCAATCGGACCGACACCGAACACGACCGCTTTATCGCCCGCCTTTAGCTTACTTAAACGAACCGAATGTAGTGCTACTGCAGCAGGCTCGACTAAAGCACCTTGCTCTAGCGATAATCCTTCTGGCATTTTATGTACCCAACGCTCATCAACTACGGTAAATTCAGAGAAACCACCGCCGCCACCTGATAACCCATGGAAGCCTAAATGCTTACAAATATTATATTTGCCTTTTAAGCATGCAGCACATTCGCCACAAGCTAAGATCGGCTCAACGACAACTAAATCACCAATGTTTACGCTCGTCACACCTTCGCCTACTTCGACAACCGTTCCCGAAAACTCATGCCCCATCACAATCGGTGCAACTTCTTTACTTACTGGGTGAGGCGCATCTACTGGAACAAAAATTGGTCCTGCTACATATTCATGAAGGTCACTACCGCAAATCCCTGTCCATGCAACTTCGATTTTTACACGACCTGCCGTTACTTGCGGCTCTTCAATATTTTCAACGCGAATATCCTTTGCTTTATACCAACGTGCAGCTTTCATCAACATCACTCCGTTAAAAGTAGTTACCGCCTATGCAGTACTTCCTTAATTATACATAAATCCACCAACCAACTTTATGAATATAATGTTAATTTTTTATAAATAAAAAGAAATTATAGTCGCTGTAAAGAAGGAAAAAGCGGCTGTGTGCGAGAATCGGTTCGCATACGGTCGCTTTTATTTGTTCATAATATCTATTACTCATAATTCGATTTATATGCCTTCTGTTACAAAGCATCATTACTCACCATTCAATTCAAAAGATACTATAAAATTTAGTAGTAATAAGACTAATTTTCATCAGACTCGAAGCCTTTATTTTTACTCATAGATTGAAGTAGTTCTTCAATTGATATTAATGGTAAAGTAACACTTTCACCACCAGATGCCGATGTCAATGTAGTAATAAAACTTCTGACATAAGGTAACGTGATATTTAAAGCTTGTGCCCCAAATTCTACAAAAGGTTTGCCTGTATTTTCAGAGTCAAACTCTCCTATAGTAGTTATTTTCAAGTAAAAAGGGACATTTTCTTCTTCGTAATTTTCATCAAAAATTTGAGTATTTATAATGATAAGACCTTTAGTTTTATCATCTTCCCTCTGCAACAATTGAGGAGATATAGTTAGCTTATAACCATCCGTCATATCCTTTGATGCATCATAATTATTATTAATTTTATAAATAACATCCGTCGTTTTGATTTCTATTATTTTCATAAATTCTTGTAACATAATTTAACCTCCAACTAGTTCTAAACATACATATCCACTTTCAATAGCTTGACTTTCCTCAATTTTAATAATGGAAGTAGACTTCTTCGCACTTTTATATGGTGACTGTAAAATCGTAATATAATTCGAAAATGTTTGTGAAGAAAAATTCTGTACTTGATGATTATATTGAACAGGCAAAACTTCAATTAAAGAGTGCTGTAAACTATTAGGATAATCAAACCTAACTAAATCGGAAGGTTCTGTAAAAGTCTCAAGAAAAATTTGGCCATGATATTTTTCTTTCTTTAATTCTACTTCAAATCCATGATTTTCAAAAATTCCTTTTAATACTTTAGGTGTAATATGTGACATATAATTCTCTAAAGGCTTTTTGAATTTAAACCCCATCGTATAACTCCCCTTTCGTTGCAATAGTATGATCGATTACGCATAATTCAGTTCCATTAAAAAAATTTGAAATAAAAAACTTGTTATCAATCGAATATTGTTTCGTAGGTGTATAAGTATCTTTAATAACCAATTTAATATTAACTTGATCTTCTTGGAAAATAGCCTTAATCATCGCGTCAATTACAATTCCATCAATGCAATTTCTTTTTCCACGTAGCTTACTAAATGTATTTTTAGCTTCCTCAAGCATAGATTGACGGAAATCTAAGAAGTTTTGAAAAGTCTCTGGATCATTAAAATCTAATACAAATTCATCATCAACCTCGATGTCAGATTTTATAATTCTTATCGGTTTCTCAGGATACATTTTTTCTAAAAACTGTTTTGCTAGTAACGGATTATCTTTGAAAAAATATGTACCTGACCCCAAGTCTCCAGGTAAACTCCCGTATTGAGGCTTTCTTTTTCTTAGGTTCCCCTTGTCATCAATTATCGTCCTTGAGGGTTGAATAGTTGCATGATAGCCTATTAATTTCATATTATTATTCCCCAAATTCCCTCATTTTAAAATATACATAGCATTCTAATAACTATTTTATCAAAAGGTTAAAACATAAACTACCTTATTTTTACATCTTTATTTTATAACTTACTTGTTATTTAATTATTTCAA
>JAXJTE010000212.1:0-90144 GCA_036309765.1 Caryophanon sp.
CATCTACCGCATCCGCACCGGTACGCGCGCGCATCCGGTCTGCTTTTCCATGTATGTTCATCTGTGCGCCGAGCCCGGCATGATGAAGCCAGCAAAAGTAGCAGTGCCAGACGTCGTGAATTTGCCAGTTGAAGAAGCGATTGAGCTGTTAGAGGAGCAAGGCTTTACGATTGGTGAGGAGCGAGAACGAACGTCAAACACGGTCGAGGAAGATCACGTTATTGATACATCACCCGCAGCCGGCAAAGAAGTGGAGCCGCAAAGCGAAATTGATTTGATTGTGAGTACGGGTGTTGAAAAGACGAGCGTTGCAAATTACGTCGGTCAAAATGTCGATCAAGTGATGAACATTTTAAAAGATCGCAGCTATAGTGGCGTGAGCATTGATGAGGAATATTCACGAGAGCGTGAAGGCACAGTGCTTGCACAGTCACCAGTAGCAGGCGAGCAAGTAATCGAAAGTGAAACGCGTCTAACGCTCACGGTAAGTAAAGGAAGCAATACAGCACAAGTAGCCGATTTAACAGGCTACGGTCAAAGTGCGCTAGAGCAATATGCGCGTTCATCAGGCTTTAACATCAACGTGTCGCGCGAGGAGCATTCGGATACGGTCGAGGCGGGCGATGTCATTTCACAGACGCCGTCAGCTGGGTCTTCACTAGAGGTCGGCAGCACGATTAATGTCGTTCGCTCCAAAGGTCCAGAGGCAAAAGATATGAAAACGTTCGTACAGGTCATTTCGATTCCATATGAGCCTGACATTGAGCCGGTTGAAGAAACTGTAACGGACGAAGACGGAGCAGATTCAGAAGCGGTAGATGAGGACGTTGTGGAGGAGCCAATCGTCGTATCACAGCACATTCGCATTTACGTGCAAGACCAAAAAAACACGATGGCAAAGCCGGTTGAGGAATTTGATATTACCGAAACGACGTCGCATCGCATTCGCCTTGAGATTGAGGAAGATAGCGAAGCAGCGTACCGCATTGTGCGTGACAACGAAGTCATTATCGAAGAAACAATTTTGTACGAGGATTTATAACAAACATGAAGCCGGCACTATCCGTAGTGTCCGGCATTTCATGTAAAGAGAGGAAGATTGAATGGCAACAGGGCAAATTCGTAAAGCTTTAAGCGGCTATTACTATGTAGAAAAAGACGGGGAACTGATTCAGTGCAGAGGACGAGGTATATTCCGTAACCGCGGCGAATCACCACTCGTAGGCGATTTCGTCGAGTACACGGTCGAAACAGCCGGCTCAGATGGTACAATTCAAGAAATTTTCCCGCGAGATAACGAGCTTGTGCGCCCACCGATTGCGAACATCGACCAAGCGATTTTAGTGTTTTCGGTGAAGGAGCCAAACTTCAATACGATTTTACTCGACCGCTTTTTAGTCGTACTGGAGTCGTTTCACATTACGCCAATCATTTGCTTAACGAAGCTCGATTTAATTACAGATGAGGAGCGCGTCGCATTGCAGCCGTATATTGATGATTATAAAAAAATCGGCTATGATGTCATCGAGACGTTTATTGATGATGCGTCGTTATTTGAACGCATCGAGCCAAAGCTTGCGAACAAAACGACGGTGCTTGCAGGACAATCGGGCGTTGGGAAATCGACGCTACTGAACACGTTGCTGCCACAGCTTGAGCTAAAAACAGGCATTATTTCACAGCATTTAGGGCGTGGTAAGCATACGACGCGTCACGTAGAGCTAATGGAAGTAGCAGGTGGTTTACTTGCGGACACACCAGGATTTAGCTCATTTGATTTTGATACGATTGAAAAAGAGGAATTAACGCGCTGCTTCCCAGAAATTGCAGAAACAGCAGAGCGCTGTAAATTCCGCGGCTGCTTGCACGTGAAGGAGCCAAAATGTGCGGTGAAAGATGACGTCGAAGCAGGCGACATTCGCACATATCGCTATGAGCATTATTTGCAGTTTTTACAAGAAATTATTGATCGAAAGCCGAGGTACTAAACATGATTAAAATTGCCCCATCTATTTTAGCCGCAGATTTTGCGAAGCTTGGAGAAGAAGTAAGAGAAGTAGAAGCAGCAGGTGCTGAACTTATTCACGTTGATGTGATGGACGGACATTTTGTGCCAAACATTTCATTTGGCGCACTTGTGATGGATGCGATTCGTCCACATACGAGCTTGCCGTTAGACGTGCATTTAATGATTGAAAACCCAGACCAATATATCGAGCAGTTCGCGAAGGCGGGTGCGGAGTATATTACCGTACATGTAGAAGCGTGCCGTCACCTACACCGTACAATTCAGCTTATTCGCTCATACGGCGTGAAGCCAGGTGTCGTATTAAACCCACATACGCCGATTGAAACGATTCAGCACGTATTAGAAGATATCGACATGGTACTATTTATGACCGTGAACCCAGGCTTTGGTGGTCAAAAGTTCATCGAGAGCGTTGTGCCAAAAATCGAAGCGCTGTCAACAATTATTAAAGAGCGCGGCTTAAAGATCGACATTGAAATTGATGGTGGTATTACAGCAGAAACAATCGTGCCATGTGCAAAAGCAGGCGCAAACATTTTCGTTGCTGGTTCGGCTATTTTCGGCAAGGAAGACCGTCATGCTGCACTGCAAGCAATTAAAGCAGCAGGAGAGCAAGCTATTTCATGATTGCGTTCATTTGCGCAGGTGGTCCAGCAGCAGAACTGTTTGACCTATCTACGCTTGCGTCGCGTGCTGACATCGTTTACATCGGTGCAGACCGCGGCGCTTTTTATTTACTGCAAGCAGGGCTGAAGCCGACAGCGATTATTGGAGATTTTGATTCAGTAAATGAACATGAATGGCAATACATGCAGGAGCGCTGTGATACAATTTATCGTTACGCAGCGGAGAAGGATGAAACGGATACAGATTTAGCGTTATTGTATGCGGTAGAGCAAGACGTGGAGGAAGTGTGGATTACTGGTATTACGGGTGGGCGACTTGATCACTCCGAGGCGGCAATGCGTTCTGTTGGGCGCTTACAGCTACAGTATCCCCACATTACGTTTTGCATCGTTAATGAACAAAATGAGCTGCGCTTTTTTGCACCAGGTGAGCATGCGCTAGTACGTGATGAGCAATTCCCATACATATCATTTTTTGCGTATGACGGCGATGTGTGTAACGTTACGTTGCGCGGTGTGAAATACGAAACGACGAATGAAACGATGGCGCGCATGTCGTCACGCTTTACGAGCAATGAAATTATCACCGAGCACGCGACGCTTTCATTTACGACGGGCATTTGCTTGAGCGTGCGCAGTCGGGATTAAATTTAGCCGTTCGCTTCGTCCGGCATTCATAGCGATTAAATCGCGATTGAATGATAAAAGATGGAAGAACTACGTCTGTTGATATGCTACCTTTATACAGCTAAAGTGGTCGTATCCAGCAGCAAAATTAAAATCAATGCAGCATTGTCATGGCAGAGAGTGAGCCGCAATACCCGAGCAGTTTATTAACATCTTGTTGAAGGACAATAAAAAAAGGACTTACCGAAGTCGGTGAGTCCTTTTAATATGCGGCGATTAAACGCGCTCAATTTTACCTGATTTTAATGCACGAGCAGAAACCCATACACGCTTTGGCTTACCGTCAACTAGGATACGAACCTTTTGTAGGTTAGCGCCCCAAGTACGTTTAGAAGCGTTCATTGCGTGAGAACGAGTGTTACCTGAACGAGCTTTACGGCCAGTGATTACACATTGTTTTGGCATGTATATTTCCCTCCTAACAAATGAATCTGAAAGCTTGTTTTTCAGTTCGGTATTTCACATACCATAATAATTTAACACAGTCTCACGTTCAGTGCAAGACATTTCACAAGTACTTTCAAGAAAAAAACCTTTACACCTTATTTCAAATGTAGAACGAGGTGTAGTGATGTTGTTAAAAGTGTGTTGCTCTTAAGCGAGAGGCGGACTCCAGCGGGAAAAGCTCGCGTCGAAAGACCCCGCAAACACGAGGGACGAGTGTTGAGGAGGCTTGAGGAAGGTGATAAGCGCCACGTCCATGTGGCATCACCTTCATGACTAACATCGTATTAGCCTCCGAGCCCGCGGAAAGCCTGCCTCGTTGCGTAGAGCAACAACTTTCAAAATACATTCAAGGTCTTACTAGCTTAATTGACACGTTTTCTTTTATAATAGTTTGTTGTATAGTACAATATAGTTTAGTCTAAAAGAGCCAAGGGGGCATTTATATGTCAATTGAATTAAACAACGAGTTCGGTCAAATTGATATTTCGAACGATGTAATTGCACAAATTGCAGGGGGCGCAGCGATCGAATGTTACGGGATCGTTGGGATGGCATCTAAACACCAAATTCGAGATGGACTGACAGACATTTTGCGCAAAGAAAACTTCGCAAAAGGTGTCATCGTACGTCAGCAAAACGAGGATTTACATATTGATATGTACATCGTTGTAAGCTATGGTACGAAAATTTCTGAAATTGCTTATCAAGTCCAATCAAAAGTAAAATATACAGTAAATAAAACATTAGGAATGAGCGTAAAATCAGTGAACATCTTTGTTCAAGGTGTGCGTGTCATGAACGTATAAGAGGAGGAGCAGAATCGCATGCAGTCTTTAGACGGATTAAAGTTTGCGGAAATGGTACAGATGGGTGCACACCATTTATACCAAAACGCAAGCTACGTAGATTCTTTAAACGTATTCCCTGTGCCAGATGGTGATACAGGAACGAATATGAATTTATCAATGACATCAGGGGCAAAGGAAACAGAGCAGTACGCACAATCACATATCGGCAAAACAGCTCAAGCATTATCAAAGGGCTTATTAATGGGTGCGCGTGGCAACTCAGGCGTTATTTTATCACAGCTATTCCGCGGCTTCGGCAAGCATATTGAAAAGCTAGACGAAGTGACGGCCCAAGATTACGCACAAGCATTCCAAGCAGGTGTGGACACAGCGTACAAGGCGGTCATGAAGCCAGTTGAAGGTACGATTTTAACAGTAGCAAAAGACGGCGCAAAAGCAGCGGTAGAAGCAGCAGAGCGTACGAACGATTTAATCGAAATTACAGAGGCGCTTGTCGCAGAAGCAAAAGCATCACTTGACCGCACACCAGATTTACTTCCTGTATTAAAAGAAGTAGGCGTAGTTGATAGTGGTGGGCAAGGTTTATTATTTGTTTACGAAGGTTTCTTAGCTTCATTAAAAGGTGAAGCGCTACCAGAGAAAAATGATGCGTCATTAGACGATTTAATTAACGCAGAGCATCACCGTGTACAGGACTTCATGAACACAGAAGATATCGAATTTGGCTATTGTACAGAAATTATGGTGCGCTTAGACGAAACAAAGGCGCCATTTGATGAGTTCAAGTTCCGTGAAGAGTTAAGCGTCATGGGTGATTCGTTATTAGTTATTTCAGACGATGAAGTAGCAAAAGTACATATTCACTCAGAAACACCAGGTGCAGTATTAACGGCTGGGCAAAAGTACGGCAGCTTAATGAAAATTAAAGTCGACAACATGCGTGAGCAGCACACAGCAATCGTTGGCGAAAACCACCAAGCACCAGCGAAAAAAGAAGTGACAAAAGTACCTTACGCAATTGTAACGATTGCGATGGGTGAAGGCATTGCCGAGCTTCTTCGTTCAATGGGCGCGGCGTACGTCATCGAAGGCGGTCAAACGATGAATCCGTCAACAGAGGACATCGTAAAAGCGGTGCAAGAAATCGGTGCAGAGCGCGTATTAATTTTACCGAACAACAAAAATATTATTATGGCAGCAGAGCAAGCGGTAGAGCTACTGGATATCGAAGCGGCAGTTGTTGCAACGAAAACGATTCCTCAAGGGATGGCGGCAATGCTTGCGTTCAATCCAGAGCAATCTGTAGCGGATAACAAAGAAGCGATGACGTCAGCGTTTGCAGCAGTGAAAACAGGTCAAGTAACGTACGCGGTGCGCGATACATCAATTGACGGTGTCGACATTCGTAAAGACGACTACATGGCGCTTGCAGAAGGTAAAATCATCGAATCGACACCTTCTTTAGAAACAGCGGCACAAACGGTTGTTTCAGCACTTGTTGATGAAGATTCAGAAATCATCACGATCATTTACGGCGAAGATACGACAGAAGAAGCGGCAAACGCATTTGCTGCATCGATTGAAGAGCAGTTTGAAGATGCCGAAGTAGAAGTGTTTAACGGCAAACAACCGTTATATCCATATATTATTTCAGTTGAATAATCGTGTGAAATGGTGCGATCCAGTCAATATTGACTTGGTCGCACTTTTTTTATTTCGTTCAATACGAAAGGTCAGACATGTAGCCCGTTATGTTGGTTTTCATGCGCTAATTCAGTTAAAATGAAGTACACAGCTTCGAGGAGGGAACAGCGATGAAATTTACATCCGTGTTTGATATTATCGGGCCAGTTATGATTGGTCCTTCCTCGTCACATACAGCAGGTGCTGCGCGTATTGGACGAGTGGCAAGAGATTTATTCGGACGTCAGCCGAAGTGGGCAACGATTCATTTGTATGGCTCATTTGCCGAAACGTATAAAGGGCACGGTACAGACGTTGCGCTCGTCGGTGGTTTGCTTGATTATGATACGGACGATGAGCGCATTAAAACGGCATTTTTCGAGGCGGAAAAAGCGGGCATGACGTATACATTTTTACCGGAAACAGCGCATACGGAGCATCCGAATACGGCGCGCATCGTCATGGGTGATGAGGACGGTGAAATGAGCGTTGTCGGCATTTCAATTGGCGGCGGTAAAATTGAAATTAGCGAGGTAAATGGCTTTAAGCTTCATTTAACAGGGGGCATGCCGACGATTTTAGTGGTGCATGATGACCGCGCAGGCTGCATTGCGAACGTTGCCAACTGCTTGGCGATGCATGAAGTGAATATCGGGCATATGGAGGTGTCGCGCATTGAACGCGGCTTAACGGCATTGATGGTTATTGAAGTTGATGAAAATATTGACGACCGTATTATTGAACAAATTTCATACATTCCACACATTACAAAAGTGTCAAAAATGAACACGTAAGGAGGGCTGACGATGAACGTATTATTTCGTAATGTGCGTGAGTTAGTGGCGCGTGCAGAGCAAGAAGGAAAGCTCATTTCACATATTATGATTGAGCAGGAAATGGCGATGACGCACCGCAGTAAAGAGGACATTTACGCGCAAATGGAGCGCAATTTAAGTGTCATGGAAGAAGCGGTCGAGCGCGGGCTTCGTGGTGTTACATCGGTGACAGGTTTAACGGGCGGCGATGCGGTGCTTATTCAAAACTATATAAAGAGCGGCAATGCGTTAAGCGGAGATTTATTGCTTGATGCGGTCAGCAAGGCGGTTGCAACGAACGAGGTCAACGTAGCGATGGGCACGATTTGTGCAACGCCAACAGCAGGCTCAGCAGGTGTCGTACCAGGTGTGCTATTTGCGGTGAAAAATAAGCTGAATCCGACGCGTGAGCAAATGATTCACTTCTTATTTACAGCAGGAGCGTTCGGCTTTGTTGTGGCAAATAACGCGTCGATCTCAGGTGCAGCAGGTGGATGTCAAGCAGAAGTCGGCTCAGCAGCAGCGATGGGCGCAGCAGCAATTGTCGAAATGGCAGGTGGCTCGCCGCAACAATGTGCCGAGGCATTTTCGATTACGATGAAAAACATGCTTGGTCTTGTGTGTGACCCAGTTGCAGGGCTTGTTGAAGTGCCGTGCGTAAAGCGTAACGCAATGGGCGCAGCAAATGCACTTGTCGCAGCAGATATGGCGCTTGCAGGTGTAACGAGCCGCATTCCGACAGATGAGGTCATTGGTGCGATGTTTAGAATCGGCCAGCAAATGAGCCCGAACTTAAAAGAAACGGCTCGCGGAGGACTTGCAGCAACGCCAACAGGTCAGGCACTTGCTCGCAAAATTTTTGGAGACAGTACTAATGTTCAATGAAGCACTACTAACGCCGATGACCGTACTAAAAGGTATCGGTAAAGAAACGGCACAGCATCTAGCCGATCTTCGTATTGAAACGGTTTATGACCTGATGTATACATTTCCGTACCGCCACGAAGATTTTCGTCTAAAGGATTTGACCGAGACGCCGCATAACGAGCGCGTCACGGTTGAAGCACGCATTGAGCGCGAGGCAGCCGTCATGTTTTTAGGCAAAGGTAAATCGCGCTTACAAGTACATATTCTTGTCGGGCGCCATTTAGTGAAGGCCGTATTTTTTAACCAAGCGTATTTAAAGCAAAAGCTCACAATCGGCAGCATCGTGACGATTACGGGCAAATGGGATCAAGGACGCCAAACGATTAACGGCACGCACATTCATTTTGGTCCGAAAACCGATCAAATTGATTTTGAGCCGGTATATAGCTTGCGCGGGGCGTTGCAGCAAAAGCGTTTTCGCACGTTTATGCGTCAAGCGCTGAACGAATACGGGCATGCGTTAGTGGATATTTTGCCTGAGGATGCACGGACGCAATATAAGCTTGTCGATGTGAGAGAAGGTTTAGAAGGCATTCATTTCCCACAAACAGCTGAGCACGCAAAGCACGCACGTCGCCGCTTCGCATTTGAGGAGCTGTTTTTATTCCAGCTACAAATTCAAGCGCTGCGCAAAAAGCGTCGCGACGATGAAATAGGTAAGGTGATGAAATATGATAATGAGCAGTTAAAATTATTTATCGCATCGCTGCCGTACGAGCTAACGAATGCACAAAAGCGTGTCGTTAACGAAATTTGCCGAGACTTTTTAACGCCGTACCGCATGAATCGCCTGCTACAAGGTGACGTTGGATCGGGGAAAACGGTCGTTGCAGCAGTGACGCTATATGCGGCGGTCACAGCAGGCTATCAAGGGGCACTCATGGCACCGACTGAAATTTTAGCGGAGCAGCACGTCGAAAGCTTACAGGAATGGTTTGCACCGTTTAACGTGCGCGTGGCATTGCTGTCAGGCTCGGTAAAAGGAAAAGCGCGTCGTGAACTGCTCGCACAGCTTGCAAATGGCGACATTGATATTTTAATTGGCACGCATGCGCTCATTCAGCCGGAAGTCGTGTTTCAGAATTTAGGCTTCGTCATTACCGATGAACAGCACCGTTTTGGCGTTGAGCAACGTCGTATTTTGCGCGATAAAGGCGAAAGTCCAGACGTGTTGTTCATGACGGCAACACCGATTCCACGTACGCTATCGATTACGGCATTTGGTGAAATGGACGTGTCGATCATCGATGAAATGCCAGCAGGTCGAAAACCGATTGAGACACATTGGGTGAAAAAGGAGCAGTTTGGCGCGATCGTGCAAAAGCTAGAGAGCGAGCTGATGAAAGGGCGACAAGCGTATGCAATTTGTCCGCTTATTGAGGAGTCCGATAAGCTTGACGTACAAAATGCGGTCGAGGCGTACGAGCAGCTTCGTGAACTGTTCCGTGGACGCTTTGAAGTCGGCTTAATGCACGGGCGTTTAACACCAGCAGAAAAAGATGCGGTGATGCGCGATTTTAGCGAAGGGAAGCTCCACATTTTAGTATCGACAACGGTTGTTGAAGTTGGTGTGAACGTACCGAATGCAACATTTATGGTCGTCTATGATGCGGAGCGCTTTGGTCTTGCGCAGCTGCATCAATTGCGCGGTCGTGTCGGTCGTGGCGAGCATCAATCGTACTGCGTATTAATGGCGGACCCGAAAACGGACGAAGGGAAAGAGCGTATGCTGTCGATGACGGAGACGAATGACGGCTTCGCACTGGCGCAAAAAGATTTAGAGCTGCGCGGCCCAGGGGATTTTTTTGGCAAAAAACAAAGTGGTCTACCCGAGTTTAAAGTGGCGGATTTAGTGCATGATTACCGTGCGCTTGAAGTAGCTCGCGACTATGCGACGGCGCTCGTGCAAACGGATGCATTTTGGCAAAGCGACGAGTACGCGCCGCTTCGTCAAGTCATTGCGAAGTCTGGTGTGCTAGATGGTGAGCGAATTGATTAAGCAAAGAATGCAACAACTTGAAAAAGGTTGTTGCATTCTTTTTTTAACTCCTATATACTGTTGTTAGTACCAAGTGCTAAAAAGGTGGCGAATACGGATGAAACGATCAAAAAAAGAACGACAGAGATTACTAACACAAACAATTGAAGACAATCCATTCGTCACAGATGAACAGTTAGCGCAGCAATTCCAAGTGAGCGTCCAGACGATTCGTTTAGATCGAATGGAGCTATCGATTCCTGAGTTACGTGAGCGCATTAAACATGTCGCTTCTAAAACATTTGAAAACGAAGTGAAATCTTTACCGCTTGACGAGGTCATCGGTGAAATGATTGATATTGAATTAGATAAACAGGCATTATCGATTTATGATGTGAAAGAAAGTGATGTATTTGCCCGCAACGGGATTGCGAGAGGGCATCATTTATTTGCACAGGCGAATTCATTAGCTGTCGCTGTGATTGATGATGATTTAGCATTAACCGTTAAATCGAATTTACATTTCGTCAAGCCAGTGCGCGTTGGTGACCGCATTATTTCAAAGGCGGTTGTAACGCGTCATGATGAAGAAGTAAACCGTACATACGTAGAAGTGACATCGACCGTAAACGGAGAGGTCGTCTTCAAAGGACAATTTGAAATGTACCGCACGAAAGGTAAAGGTGAATAACATGAGATTAGCTGTAGATGGTATGGGTGGCGACCACGCACCGAAAACCGTTATTGAAGGGGTCTTAATGGCACTCAATGAGTTTCCAGATTTAGAAGTGAAGCTATATGGCAATAAAGAGACGATGCGCCCATTTTTACAGGCACATGATCGCATGCAAGTTGTTCACTGTGAGGAAATTATAACGAATGACGACGATGCAGCCCGCGCTGTACGTCGCAAAAAAGATTCATCGATGGCATTAATGCTCGATGCGGTGAAAAGTGGCGAAGCGGATGCGTGCTTGTCAGCTGGCTCAACTGGTGCGTTAATGGCGGGTGGCTTATTTAAAGTCGGACGCATTGACGGCATTGAACGCCCTGCACTTGCGACGACGCTGCCAACACTTGATGGCAAAGGATTTTTAATGCTCGATTTAGGCGCAACAGCCGATGCAAAAGCAGAATATTTATTGCAATACGCCATTATGGGTTCGATTTATGCCCGTGAAGTGCGCGGCATTGCACGTCCGACAGTTGGGTTGCTAAACATCGGGACGGAAGAAAAGAAAGGCAACGAGCTAACGAAGTCGGTGTTTGAGCTATTACAAGCGTCAACAGACATTCATTTCATTGGCAACGTGGAGTCACGCGATCTTCTGACAGGGGTAGCAGATGTTGTCGTAACAGACGGCTTCACAGGAAACATGGTATTAAAAACGATTGAAGGTACAGCTGGTGTCATGTTTAAAATGTTAAAAGATGGCTTTATGAGCTCGGTGAAAACGAAGCTAGCGGCAGCGATGATGAAACCTCAATTAAAAACGATTAAAGATACGATGGATTATACAGAATACGGCGGCGCGGCATTGTTCGGTTTGCAAGCACCAGTCATTAAAGCGCACGGCTCATCAAACGGGCAGGCGATTTACAGTGCGATTAAGCAAGCGAACTTAATGGTCAAACATAACGTTTGCGCGACGATTCAACAGACGATTCAGTCATAATTCAACATACACAAAGGGGATTTACATAATGACAAAGATTGCTTTTATTTTTCCAGGGCAAGGCTCGCAAGTTGTAGGGATGGGACAGGGGCTTGTTGCACAAGACGACACGCTATACAAAAAAGCAGACGACGTACTTGGTTTTCCATTATCAACGTATATGCTTGAAGGTCCTGAAGCAACGTTAACACTTACATACAATGCGCAGCCAGCATTACTAACGACAGGCGTACTCATTGCACAGCGTCTACTTGCTTTAGGGGTAGAGCCAGACGTGGTAGCAGGGCACTCACTTGGCGAATATAGTGCGCTCGTGACAGCAGGGGTGATGTCATTTGAGGAAGCAGTCTCAATTGTTCACAAACGTGGTTTATATATGAACGAAGCCGTACCAGCGGGAGAAGGTGCGATGGCGGCAATTTTACAAATGGATGCAGAGGCACTACAGCAAGTAACGACAGATGTGACGAATGAAGGGCATAGCGTGCAAATCGCGAACGTCAACTGTCCAGGGCAAATCGTGATTTCTGGCACGAAAGAAGGCGTAGAAAAAGCGAGTGCACTTGCGAAGGAGCGCGGCGCAAAAAGAGCGATTCCACTACAAGTAAGTGGGCCGTTCCATAGCGCCTTAATGCAACCAGCCGCAGACAAGTTAGAAAAAGAGTTAGCTAACGTAACGTTTGAAGCACCGCGCTATGCAGTTGTTGGTAACGTGCAAGCAGACATCGTTGAGCAGGCGAACATGCAGCAGGAGCTGATCGACCAAGTTGTATCACCTGTTTTATGGGAGCAAAGCATACGCAAAATGCTTGATTTAGGCGTAACGACATTTATTGAATGTGGTCCTGGCAAAGTGTTAAGCGGGCTTGTGAAAAAAGTAGACCGCTCTGCAACGTGCTTATGTGTATTTGATGAGGAAACGTTAGAACAAGCAGCAACATTCGTGAAGGAGGCGCTAGCAAATGGGTAAGTTAGACGGGAAAGTAGCAGTCGTAACAGGCGCAAGTCGCGGCATCGGTCGTGCGATTGCGATTGAATTAGCAGAGCAAGGCGCAACGGTGGTTGTCAACTATAGCGGCAGCCAAGCGCAAGCAGAAGACGTTGTAGCGCACATTACAGCAAGCGGCGCACAAGCAGTTGCAATGCAAGCAAGTGTAGCGAGCAGCGACGATGTAACGCGTCTGATGAACGATGTTGTAGAGCAGTTCGGTCGCATCGACATTTTAGTAAACAATGCCGGCATTACGCGTGATAACTTAATTATGCGTATGAAAGAAGACGAGTGGGACGATGTAATCGACACGAACTTAAAAGGCGTATTCCTTTGTACGAAAGCAGTAACGCGCACGATGATGAAGCAGCGCGCTGGACGCATCATTAACATTTCGTCGATCGTCGGTGTTTCTGGTAATGCAGGGCAAGCGAATTACGTAGCGGCAAAAGCAGGCGTTATCGGCTTAACGAAAACGACGGCAAAGGAGCTGGCAAGCCGTGGCATTTTAGTGAACGCGATTGCACCAGGCTTCATTACGACGGACATGACCGATGCATTGCCTGAGGACGTAAAAAACGCCATGCTTGCACAAATTCCACTTGCTCGCTTAGGTGAACCGACGCACATCGCAAAAGCCGTATCATTTTTAGCTTCAGACGACGCAAGCTACATTACAGGACAAACGCTGCACATTGACGGCGGGTTAGTGATGTAGTAAGAGTGTGTATGGGCTAAATGTAGCCAGCGAGCTGTAATATGCGACTAGCTCCAGTGACAAAATCGCCACCTATATTCGTATAAATTATTTGAGAGGAGGTGAAAACAATGACAACAGTATTAGAACGTGTAACACGTGTAATCGTAGACCGCTTAGGCGTAGAAGAGAGCGAAGTAAAACTTGAAGCTTCATTCCGTGAAGATTTAGGTGCAGACTCTTTAGACGTGGTAGAATTAGTAATGGAACTTGAAGACGAGTTTGATATGGAAATTTCAGACGAAGCTGCTGAGAAAATTACGACAGTTGGTCACGCAATTTCATACATTGAGCAAAAACAATAATCATGGTTTATCCATTTTTGGAGAGGCACGAATTCCCGTGTCTCTTTTTCGTTTGCGTTGAAATCACTTTTCCTTTTGCACATTCGTACTAAAGAGGATAAACTAAACGATAGAAACTAAAGGAAGGCAGAATCTACATGGCAACTAAACGAAAGCAACAACAGCAAGCAGGTGTACTACCTGAAAAAGCACGACAACAATTTGAGGTGTTGCAGGAGCAGCTCCATATTCATTTTGAAAATAAAGAATTATTGTATCAAGCATTTACGCATTCATCGTATGTGAATGAGCATCGTCGTAAACTATTTACAGACAACGAGCGACTAGAGTTTTTAGGAGATGCAGTGCTAGAGCTATCTGTATCACAATTTTTATTTGAAAACTATCCGAAAATGAGCGAGGGTGAGCTAACGAAGCTACGTGCCTCGATCGTATGTGAGCCGTCATTAGTTATTTTTGCGAACGAGCTAAACTTCGGACAATTTGTGTTGCTGGGTAAAGGCGAGGAGATTACAGGCGGTCGAGAGCGTCCAGCGTTACTTGCGGACGTATTTGAAGCGTTTGTTGGCGCACTTTATTTAGATAAAGGCTTACATGAGGCGGTTTGCTTTTTAGAGAAAGTTGTTTTCCCGAAAGTAGAAGTCGGTGCTTTTTCGCATGTGATGGATTTTAAAAGTCAGCTGCAAGAAATGGTACAGCAAACGAACAATGGCGTGCTGCATTATGAAATTGTCGATGAAAAAGGACCGGCACATAACCGCACGTTTATTTCGCGCGTGCTTTTAAGCGATGTAGAACTAGGCATCGGTCGCGGCAAATCGAAAAAAGAAGCAGAGCAGCAAGCCGCACAAGAAGCGATGCGTATGCTGCGTAGTAAAGTAGAGCAGGAGGGTTAAGCATGTTCCTGAAGCGACTAGAAGTAGTAGGATTTAAATCGTTTGCTGAGCGCATTGGCATTGATTTCGTTCCGGGTGTTACGGCCGTCGTCGGTCCAAACGGCTCTGGGAAAAGTAATGTCATCGATGCGGTGCGCTGGGTGTTAGGTGAGCAATCAGCGAAGTCGCTTCGTGGTGCGAAAATGGAAGATGTCATTTTCGCCGGCAGTGACTCGCGCAAGGCGTTAAACTTTGCGGAAGTAACGTTAGTGTTAGACAACACGGACGAGCGACTGCAATACCCATATACAGAAGTGAGTGTGACACGTCGCGTATATCGCTCAGGAGATAGCGAATATTTACTAAACAAGCAAAGCTGTCGCCTGAAGGATATTACCGATTTATTTATGGACTCGGGGCTTGGGAAAGAAGCTTTTTCGATTATTTCACAAGGGCGCGTTGATGAAATTTTAAATAGCCGCGCACAAGATCGTCGTTCGATTTTTGAAGAGGCTGCGGGTGTTTTAAAATATAAATTACGCAAAAAAAAGGCAGAGCATAAACTTGTCGAGACGGATGAAAATTTAAACCGTGTGCTTGATATTTTACACGAGCTCGACCGTCGTTTAGAGCCGCTTCATATGCAAGCATCAGCTGCACAAGATTATTTACAAATGACCGAGGAAATGCGAGATTACGACATCGCATTACTTGTGCACAATTTACAAATGTATACGCAGGAACTGCAAAACTCGGCGGTTGAATTAAGTCGTTTACAGCAGCAGGAGCAGCAATACGTGGCACAAATTGCGACAGAGCAGCAGCATGTGCAGCAGCTTCGTCAGCAATTAACGTCACTAGATGGCAAGCTAGATGTGGCACAAAACGATTTAATTGAAGCGAGTACGGAAGTGGAACGTTCAGAAGGTCGCCGTGCGCTGTATACGCAGCAATCGGAAAACCGCGAGCAGCAGCGCGAAAAGCTAACAACAGCACTAGCAGAAGCAACAGTGGACGTCGAACAGCTACAGCAGCGAAAAGACGAGCTACAGCAAAGCTATGCGGCCAAAAAAGCAAATGTCGAGCAGCTAAAGGCAGAGATGAAAAAGCTTGAGCAGCTATTAACAAGCTCAGCTAGCGAAATTGCGGCTCACATCGAAGAACAAAAGTCGCTATACATCGAGCGCTTAAACGAGCAGGCGACTGTACGAAATGAGCTGAAGCATATTCACCAACAGCTTGAGCAGCAGCAGGAAATGAATTCGCGCGTGACGACGCAAACGTCACATATGCATGAGGAACTTACGCAGTTTGCTCAACAAGAAGCGGCACTGCAAAAGCAAGTGGACGAGGACGACGAGGCGCTACGCACGCAAATCGCACAATATAGCGAGCTACAAGCGGCGTTTAATGCGCTCGTACAAAAGCTAGAGCAAAAGGAAGCACTACTATATGACGCCTATCGCATGCAGCAACAGCAAACGGCGCGTAAGGAGTCATTAGAGGCACTTGAAGCGGACTTCTCAGGCTTTTACCAAGGCGTTAAGGAAGTGCTTGTTGCGCGTGATAAACAGACGCTAAAAGGCATTGAAGGCGCGGTAGCAGAGCTGATTCAAGTGCCAGCTGACTATACGAAGGCGATTGAAACAGCGCTCGGTGCGGCGGCACAGCATATCGTGACAGCAGATGAGCAAGCGGCACAGCAGGCGATTACGTATTTAAAGCAAAAGCGTGCAGGACGTGCGACATTTTTACCAAAAACAGTAATGCGCTCGCGTAAATTACAGCGTGCTGCGATTGCCCATGTGCTCGACCATCCGGCGTTTATCGCATGCGCCGATGAGTTGTTAAGCGCATCAGGTGACAATCAATCGATCATAGAAAACTTGCTTGGTAACGTCATCGTTGCAAAGCATTTAGAAGGGGCGACAGCGATTGCGCGAGGCTGTCAATACAAATACCGCGTCGTCACACTTGAAGGCGATATCGTGAACGCAGGCGGCTCGTTAACAGGTGGTGCGGCGAAAGTACAAAACTCGGTGTTTTCACGTCGCTCAGAGCTTGATGAATTAACAGCGAGCTTACAGCAAATGAGCGCCAAAATGACGAAGGTGGAGCAAAGCATTGCGGCGGATAAAGCGAGCGTTGCCAATCAGCGTAATGCGTTAGACGCAGTGAAAACAAGCAGTGAGGAAATGCGCGCTATGCAGCTAGAGCGTGCGGCAAAACTGCGTGAAATTCAGTCGCTACACCGTCAGCTAAAAACGCGCTTATCGCTTACAACGTCTGAAAATAGCGATTTGCAAACGCGCAGAGAGTCATTGCTAGCAGCGAAGGAGCAGGCGGAAGTACGCTTAGTGCAATTAGAGCAGGAGCTACAGCAGCTAAACGCGGCGATTGAGCAAATGACGACGGCGAAGGAACAAAACGACGAGGAAAAAGATGTCGTGCGTGAGCAGTTTGCGACAAAGCGTGCCAAGCTTGCCGTAGCGGAGGAGCAGCGCACGCAAACGCAAGTAGCAACAGCGGACGTCGAAGTGACGCTCATGAAAGCACAGGAGCGCATTACATCAGTTACGCAGGAGCTTGAGTGGCTTCAAAACGACGAGGCGCAAGAGGACGTGTCATTAGACGAGCTAACGACACAGGTCGAGCGCTGGTTACAAACGCGTCAGCAGCTAACGGGCGCATTAGCCGCGTTAAAGGAGCAGCGATTACAACAGCAGCAAAGCTTAACGGACGTCGAAGCGGCACTACAGCAAAGCGAGGCGGCGCATAAGCAAGTGGTCGAGCAGCTTCATCAGCTAGACGTACAGCGCAATCGTACCGAGCTATTATGGAACCGCGAAAATCAGCAACTAGAAGAGCAATACGAGCTAACGCTAGAGCAAGCAATCGAGCAAGTGCGCGAAATTGACGATTTAGATTACGCACGACGTAAAGTGAAGCTACTGAAGCAATCGATTGAGGAACTCGGCCCAGTCAACGTCAGTGCGATTGAGGAGTTCCGCGAAGTGTCAGCGCGTCATGCGTTTTTAACGGAGCAACGTAACGACTTAATCGAGGCACAAAACACGTTGCACGATGCGATTCGTGAAATGGACGAGGAAATGACGCAGCGCTTTAAAACGACATTTGAATCGATTCGTGCGCATTTTAAAATCGTCTTCCGCGAGCTGTTTGGCGGCGGTCAGGCAGACTTAGTGTTAACGGACGCTGATAACTTGCTTGAAACCGGCATTGAAATTGTCGCACAGCCACCAGGGAAAAAACTGCAAAACTTAAGTCTGTTATCTGGCGGTGAACGCGCTTTAACGGCGATTGGCTTACTGTTTGCGATTTTAAAGACGCGTCCTGTACCGTTTTGTATTTTGGACGAGGTGGAAGCGGCACTCGACGATTCAAACGTCGTGCGCTATAGCCAGTACTTAAAGAAATTTAGTGAGCATACACAATTTATCGTCATTACCCATCGTAAAGGCACGATGGAAGGGGCGGACGTGCTATACGGCATTACGATGCAAGAGTCGGGCGTATCGAAGCTTGTATCAGTTAAGCTTGAAGAAGACGCCCCCGTGACGACGCAATAAAGGAGAGTAAACGATGAGCTTTTTTAAACGATTAAAGGCGAAGCTAACAGGAGACGCCGTAGAAGAAGAATTAAAAGATGCGCCGCTACAAGACGCACAGCAAGACGATGCAGCGGATGAGAAAGACGAGCGCATCGAACAAAAGGTAGAAGAAGCTGCACCAGCAGTTGTTCAAAAAGAAGAAGTGGCAGTAGTCGTTGAAGAGACAGCGCTTGACGTGACCGAGCCGCAGCAAGACGACGAAGAGCAAGAAGATAAAAAAGCTTCTGCTTGGTCGATTACGCAAAAGTTCAAAGCAGGCTTAGCGAAAACGCGCGACTCATTCACATCAAAAGTAAATGACTTAGTCGCACGCTACCGTAAAGTCGATGAAGATTTCTTCGAGGAGCTTGAAGATTTATTATTACAAGCGGACGTGGGCATCGATACAGTGGACGAGCTAATGGACAAGTTACGCTATGAAGTAAAGCGCAAAAACATTAAAGATACAAACGGCATTCAAGCGGTTATCGCAGAAAAGCTTGTTGAAATTTACGAGCGCGGTGAGGAAGATTTAATCGACTTAAACCTACAGCCAAAAGGTGAGCTAACGGTGATTTTATTCGTCGGTGTAAACGGCGTAGGGAAGACGACGACAATCGGTAAGCTTGCCCGTCGCTTACAGCAAGAAGGTCGCTCAGTCATGCTTGCAGCGGGCGATACGTTCCGTGCAGGTGCAATCGACCAGCTACAAGTATGGGGAGACCGCGTTGGCGCTGAAGTCATCAAGCAATCAGAAGGCTCAGACCCAGCAGCGGTCATGTTTGATGCGATTCAAGCGGCGAAAAAGCGCGGCGTGGACGTATTAATTTGCGATACAGCAGGACGTCTGCAAAACAAAGTAAACTTAATGAATGAGCTTGAAAAAGTAAAGCGTGTCATCTCGCGTGAAATTCCAGACGCACCGCATGAAGTGTTACTTGCACTGGATGCAACGACTGGGCAAAACGCATTAATGCAAGCGAAAATTTTCAAGGAAGTAACGGACGTATCAGGTATCGTGTTAACGAAGCTTGACGGAACAGCAAAGGGCGGGATCGTGCTTGCGATTCGTCATCAGCTAAGCATTCCAGTGAAATTCGTCGGGCTTGGCGAGCAAATGGACGACCTACAGCCATTTGATGCAGAGCGCTATGTATATGGCTTATTTGCAGAAGGGCTAGAAAAAGAATTAGAGGACGCAGACGAGGAATAATCGTGCTGTGACGAAGGGCTAGAGGAGTGATTTCATTTCCTCTAGCCTTTTTTGTGAGTGAATCAATTGGCGACACCTCAGAAAAACGAGCCATATTTCGCGCATCTACGTTTCTCTGTATAAAGGGAATTCCCTTGACAGAACGGGCTTTTACGCTATAATTAATGAAAGACAAACTATGATAGGGAGAGGTTTACAATGTTGCTTGAAAAAACAACTCGCATGAACTTTCTCTTTGACTTTTATCAAGCGCTACTAACTGATAAACAACGCAGTTACATGGAGCTATATTACTTAGATGACCATTCGTTAGGCGAAATTGCGGAGTCGTATGCGATATCGCGCCAGGCTGTGTATGATAACATTCGTCGAACAGAAGCAATGCTTGAAGAGTATGAAAATAAATTATGTTTACTTGAAAAATTCCAACAGCGTAAACTAGCAATTGAAGCGTTAACAGAGGGCATCCAAAACGGTACGCTCTCACCGAATAAGCAAATTCAAATGCTTGAGGAGCTGCAAGAGTGGGATTAGGGGGAGACTTATTATGGCATTCGAAGGTTTAGCTGAACGCCTTCAAGGGACGATCCAAAAGATTAAAGGTAAAGGTAAAGTATCTGAACAAGACGTAAAAGATATGATGCGTGAAGTTCGCCGTGCCTTAATCGAAGCGGACGTTAACTTAAAAGTAGTAAAAGGATTTGTTGCTCGTGTCAGTGAGCGTGCTGTCGGTTCAGACGTCATGAAATCATTAACACCGGGTCAACAAGTTATTAAAATTGTACAAGAAGAGCTACAAGCGTTAATGGGCGGCGAGCAAAGCCCGATTAAATTTAATACAAAGCCACCAACTGTCATTATGATGGTCGGCTTACAAGGTGCTGGTAAAACGACGACGACAGGGAAGCTTGCGAACGTTTTACGTAAAAAATACAACCGTAAGCCATTGCTTGTTGCGGCCGATGTTTACCGCCCAGCAGCAATTCAACAGCTTGAAACAATCGGTAAGCAGCTATCGTTACCTGTGTTCTCGCTAGGCAGTGAAGTATCGCCAGTTGAAATTGCACGCCAAGCGATTGAGCATGCAAAAGAAGAGCATTTAGACGTTGTCATTATCGATACAGCAGGTCGTCTGCACATTGATGAAACGTTAATGCAAGAGCTAAAGGATATTCGCGGCATTAAAGAGCCTGACGAAGTATTTTTAGTTGTGGACTCAATGACTGGGCAAGATGCGGTCAACGTTGCACAAAACTTCGATGAGGCGGTTGGCATTACGGGCGTCGTGTTAACGAAATTAGACGGTGATACGCGTGGTGGTGCTGCACTTTCAATCCGTGCTGTAACCGAGAAGCCAATTAAATTTGTCGGGATGGGCGAGAAAATGGATGCGCTTGAGCCATTCCACCCAGAGCGTATGGCAAGCCGTATTTTAGGCATGGGTGACGTATTGTCGCTCATCGAAAAAGCGCAAGCCGAAGTCGATATGGACAAAGCAAAAGAGCTAGAAGAGAAGTTCATGACGCAAACATTTACGTTTGATGACTTCATCGAGCAGCTACAAGCGGTGAAAAAAATGGGTCCTTTAGATGAAATTTTAAAGATGATTCCAGGGGCTAACAAAATTAAAGGGCTCGATAATGCGAAGGTCGACGAGAAGCAAATGGCGCACATTGAGGCGATCATTTACTCGATGACACCAGCGGAAAAAACGAACCCAGAGATTATTAGTGCAAGCCGCAAAAAGCGCATCGCCAAAGGGTCTGGCACATCAATTCAAGAAATTAATCGACTGTTAAAGCAGTTCGAAGACATGAAGAAAATGATGAAGCAAATGACGACGATGACGCAGGGCAAAGGGAAGAAAAAGATGAAACTACCTGGTTTAGATTCTCTTTTTAAATAAATTTATAAGGTGTTAAGAAAAAACACTTTACAAACATCAGAAACATTGATAATATACTATCTTGTGTGAAACTTATTCGGAGGTGCTAGAAAAATGGCAGTTAAAATTCGCTTAAAACGTATGGGAGCTAAAAAATCTCCTTTCTATCGTATCGTAGTTGCAGACGCTCGCTCACCACGTGACGGTCGTCAAATCGAAACAGTAGGTACTTACAACCCACTTACAGTTCCAGCTACAGTTCAAATCGATGAAGAGAAAGCTCTTAAATGGTTAACAAATGGTGCAAAACCATCTGATACTGTACGTAACCTGTTCTCAGATCAAGGTATCATGGAAAAATTCCATAACTCAAAATTCAGTAAATAATTTTGGAGGTGTGCTATGGAGCAGCTGATTAAAGCAATTGTTACACCGTTAGTCGATTATCCAGATGATGTCCGTATTGAGACGGACGAGCAATCAAATCGCATTGTTTACAAGCTTTTTGTCCATGCAAATGATCGTGGGAAAGTAATTGGTAAGCACGGGAGAGTTGCAAAAGCAATTCGTACAGTTGTTTACTCAGCAGCAAATAGTCATCAACAAAAAAAGACGTATGTCGATATATTGGATTGAAAGAATGGCATCCGAAGCTTTCGGGTGCCTCTTTTTTTGTTTAAATATGGTGAAGCGGTAATGACATTGCTCTTCACGTCGAGGCAGGCTTTCCACGGGCTCGGCTCCGCTCCTACGTCGCGCCTTACGGGGTCTTGAGGCACGAGCTGGCCTCTTGTTTCGAGCGATGCACTTTGCGTGGCACATATGTTACGGCGACGAGGAATCATAACAATACTTGCGCCGAATATCGATGAATAAGGACGAACTGTTACTATATTTAATCGAAAGTGAATCGCATTTTAGTTTAAAATAAGTGATTGTTATTGGCATGTTCTGAAATGTAGGCGGCGACTTCTGTGGGATAAACGCTAGACAAAAATTAGTTGAGGCAGCGCCCGCGAAAAGCGTCCGCCGAAATGAAAGAACGATTTTTTTATTAAACGATCAGCGAATCCACACCACGCTTGTTTTGCGTAACGTGGGTGCATTCGCTATAATGAAACAAGATTATATACAGAGGTGAACGAAGCATGGAATGGTTTAACGTAGGACGTATCGTCAACACGCATGGTATTCGTGGGGAGTTACGCATTATTTCAACAACAGATTTTGAGGAAGAGCGCTTTGCGATTGGTTCAAAGCTAGCAGCATTTAAAAAGGATGACAAAAAGCCAACATGGATTACGATTGGCACAGCACGCCGTCACAAAAACTTTATTTTAGTGACGTTCGAAGGTATGGAAAACATCAATATTGTCGAGCCATTTAAAGAAGGGCTGCTCAAAATTTCAAGCGATCAGCTAGCAGACGACGAGCTTGGTGACAATGAGTATTACCACTTTGAAATTAAAGAGTGTGAAGTGTTCTCAGAAGAAGGCGAACTAATTGGTGTCGTAACAGACATTTTAGCGACAGGTGCAAACGACGTATGGGAAGTAACAGCTGGCAAGAAAAAGCACTACATCCCGTACATTGAGGACGTTGTAAAAGACATTAACGTAGAAGAGAAGAAAATTACGATTCACGTGATGGAAGGATTACTATAATGCATATTGAAGTATTTAGTTTATTCCCTGGCATGTTTGACGGTGTATTAAATGCCTCGATGATGAAAAAGGCGCAGGAAAAAGGAGCGTTCACATTTAACGTGACTGATTTCCGCGCGTATTCAGAAAACAAACATTCACAAGTAGACGACTATCCGTACGGTGGTGGTGCAGGCATGGTGTTAAAGCCAGAGCCATTATTTAACGCGGTGGAGAGTTTACAGACAACAGGTAAGCAACCGCGCGTTATTTTAATGTGCCCACAAGGCGAGCGCTTTACGCAAAAGAAGGCGGAGGAGCTAGCAGAAGAACAGAACTTAGTGTTTTTATGCGGGCATTATGAAGGCTATGACGAGCGCATTCGTGAGCATCTCGTAACGGATGAAATTTCAATCGGTGACTTCGTATTAACGGGCGGTGAGCTTGCGGCGATGACGGTTATTGATAGCGTCGTGCGCCTTTTACCAAACGTACTTGGACAAGCCGACTCACATATTCAAGACTCGTTCTCAACAGGTTTACTTGAGCATCCTCATTACACGCGCCCAGCGGATTTCAGAGGCATGACCGTTCCAGATATTTTACTTTCAGGCAATCATGCAAAAATCGCACAGTGGCGTGAAGAGCAGTCACTAAAGCGTACATTTGAGCGACGCCCAGACTTATTCGAGCATATCGAGCTAACAGATAAGCAAAAAGCATATATCGAGACGTTGAAGAAGTAATGATTGCATATGCACTGTAAAGTAAAATTCCTTGTACGTTGCAGCGAATTTTAGTTGCAAGCAAAATTTCTTTATGGTATTATTCAATTTGTGCTTATAAGCATATGAATTACGATGTTCCGCTGTGCGCATTTGTTCGTGTAAGAGCATTGGTAAAAGGAGAGAAACATAATGTCAAACATTATTACTGAAATCACTAAAGAACAACTTCGTACTGATGTACCTTCATTCCGTCCTGGTGACACTGTTCGCGTACACGTTAAAGTTGTAGAGGGTACTCGTGAGCGTATCCAATTATTCGAAGGCGTTGTAATTAAACGTCGTGGCGGCGGCATCAGCGAAACTTTCACAGTTCGTAAAATTTCTTCTGGTGTTGGTGTTGAGCGTGCTTTCCCAGTACACACACCAAAGATCGCTAAATTAGAAGTATTACGTAAAGGTAAAGTACGTCGTGCGAAACTTTACTACCTACGTAACTTACGTGGTAAAGCTGCTCGTATTAAAGAAATTCGTTAATTATGAGTTAAAAAAGAAAGGAGTTTGTGTTTATCCACAAGCTCCTTTTTTTTGTGACGAAAAGGCGTTCTAACTTGTCAACGAACTAGCGAATACTCTAAAATGAAGAGGAGCTAAAGGGAGGCGTAATGTTTGGAAACAGCACAAAAAGAAAAAAATGAATTGTGGGAATGGACGAAAGCGTTACTTATTGCATTTGCAGTAGCAGCAGTCATTCGATTTTTCCTATTCACACCAATCGTTGTCGATGGTGAATCAATGATGCCAACATTAGAAAATGGCGACCGTATGATTGTAAGTAAAATTGGCTATATGATTGGCGAGCCTGATCGTTTTGATATTGTCGTATTCCATGCACCAGAAGGAAAAGATTATATTAAACGTGTCATCGGCTTACCAGGCGACCATATCGAGTTTAAAGATGACCAATTATATATTAATGGTGAGGCGTATGACGAGCCATATTTAGATGAAAACAAAGCAGACTTACCAGAAGGCACATTAACAGAAGACTTTACGTTAGAAGAGCGAACAGGTGTAACAGAAATTCCGGAAGATTATGTGTTTGTGATGGGCGATAACCGTCGCTACAGTAAAGATAGCCGTCATATCGGGCTTGTACATCAAGACGAAATCATCGGCAGCACAAGCATCATTTTCTGGCCGTTAAACGAAATTAAAATGGTAGATTAACAGCTGCGAGGGGTGCATGACACGCCCTCGCATCTGTTTGTTATGGAGGTAACACGTATGACAATTCAATGGTTCCCAGGGCATATGGCAAAAGCCCGACGCCAAGTAACAGAGCAATTAAAATTAGTAGATATTATTTTTGAGCTAGTCGATGCAAGACTCCCTTTATCATCACGCAACCCGATGATTGACGAGGTCATTAATCAAAAGCCGCGCCTTGTCATTTTAAATAAAATGGACATGGCAGACGAGACAGAAACACGTCGCTGGGTGCAATATTTCGATGAGCGCGGCATCAAAGCAGTCGCACTGAACTCATTTGAAGGAAAGGGCTTAACGTCTGTCACAAAAGCCGCGCAGGAAATTTTGAAGGAAAAATGGGATCGCATGAAATCAAAGGGCATGAAGCCACGTGCCATGCGTGCGATGATTGTCGGCATTCCAAACGTAGGGAAATCAACGCTCATTAACCGTTTAGCGAAGAAAAACTTGGCGAAAACAGGCAATACACCAGGTGTAACAAAAGCACAGCAATGGATTAAAGTTGGCAAAGAAATTGAACTGCTTGATACGCCAGGTATTTTATGGCCGAAGTTTGAGGATCAACAAATTGGCTACAAGCTTGCCGTAACAGGTGCGATTAAAGATTCGATTACGAACATGGAAGACTTAGCGGTATATGCGCTACGTTTTTTAGAGGAGCGTTACCCAGACCGTTTACAAGAGCGTTACGGTGTTGAGAAGGTCGATGAGGACTTAGTCGTAACATTTAATGCAATCGGTCAAAAGCGTCGCGTATTCGGGCAAGGTGGCGAAATTGATTACGATCAAGTGTCGCTACTTATTATCCGTGACTTACGCGGGGAGCATTTAGGTCGTTTAACGTTTGATCGTGTGGAAGATGCGATTGCAGAAGAAGCACGTCAGCAAGCAATTAAAGAAGAAGATGCCGCGCGCCGTGCACAAAATGCGGCACGTAAACAAGGCGAATAACAATCGACGCAAGTAGCATAGTAGCTGCTTGCGTTTTTTTATGCGCGAGCGACCAGCGCATTTTGGTATAATGAACAAATAATCGTGACCGATATAAGCAGTAGAAAAGAGGAGCAGTATGACATCTATTAAAGAAATAACAGCTAAGCTAAAGGAAGCAACGACGCTTGAGCCGTGGATTGAAGCACTCGCAGCAGACGAGCGTGCAGGCATACAAAAGGCGCTCGCGACGTTTCATAACCGTTTACAAAAACAGCAGCAACAGCTCGATGCACATATGGAAAAAGTGGCGTTTGACGAAAGCTATTTACACGGTGGCGCGTACGTTGCAGGTGTGGACGAGGCAGGGCGCGGACCACTCGCTGGACCGGTCGTAACAGCAGCGGCCATTTTACCGCTTCATTGCGACGCGCTCATGGGTATTAATGATTCAAAGCAGCTATCAAAGGAAAAACGCGCTGCATACGCCGCCATTATTAAGGAGCATGCGATTTGTTATAGCGTGCATTTCCAGTCAGTTGAAGCGATTGATACGCTAAATATTTACGAGGCGACGCGCCAATCGATGAAAGCAGCAGTAGAAACGCTTGATGTGCAGCCAGACGCGGTGCTTGCTGATGCGATGACGCTCGACATTCCACACCGTCAAGCAAACATTATTAAAGGTGATGCGCTTAGCTTATCGATTGCGGCCGCATCCATTTTAGCAAAAACAGCGCGTGACGATTACATGGACGCGTTACATGAGCAGTTCCCGCAGTACGGCTTTTGCAACCACGCAGGCTACGGCACAAAGGAGCATTTAGCAGCCATTGACGCGCATGGCATTACGATTCATCACCGCCGAAGCTTTGAGCCGATTAAATCACTTGTGAAATAAGGAGGGATTTTTATGTCGATGTCTTTTCAACCAATTCAGTCGCAAACGGTGCAACCAACTGCCTCTCAGCCGATGACGTTGCGTGATGGACAAATGTTTCACGGTACAATTAAACAGCTTTATCCGAACCAAACAGCCGAAGTACAAGTTGGTAATCAAAAAATTATCGCAAAGCTTGAAGCACCGCTAAAACAAGGGGACACGCACGTCTTCCAAGTGACGCAAACACAGCCACAAACGGAGCTAAAAGTCGTAACAAACGCCGGCACACAGCAACAGCAAATGCAGCAAATACTCCAGTCGATGAACTTGCCAAAAACAGCGGAGCTACAGCAAGCGTTACAGCAGTTCATGAAAGCACAGCTGCCGATTTCAAAGGATGTGCTGCTACAGGCGGAGAGCTTTTTGAAATCACTTCCAGCAAACGTCAGCGTGAAGGAAGCGTTAACGGCGATGACGAAAATGCTCGAAGGCAAAATGCCGTTTACGCAGCAAGTATTTCAAGCGATGACGCAAGGTGCAAAAACGACCGGCATGGTGAACACGCTGCAAAATTTAGAGCAAGCGATACTGCGTGATACGTCCGTTACACCGCAAACGCGCGAAAACGTCTTAACGCAGCTGCAATCAATTGCCAAACCGTTTAGCGAGCAAGCAGGTGGCGTGTACGTCGGCAAGCTTGTCGAGCAGCTGCAATCAGGCAATGCGGCGCAAAAGCAAGAAGCGCTCACACTATTAAAACAAGCGGGCGTATTGCCACAGCAGGCGACGACGACAAACTGGCAGCAAAACGGACAGACGCCAAGCTTAGCACCGACAGCGAATGCTGGGCAAGTTGTACAGGCACTTCAGCAGGCGACACCGCAGCAGCTACAACAGCAATTGCCACAGCTGAAGCAATGGATTGACCAGCAACCCGCGCTCACTGCACCGCAAAAAGAAGCGCTACAGCAAATGATTTCACGCTTTGAGCAGCTACCGAAAACAGCACAAACAGCCGCTATTTTCGCCAAACAATTTGATGCACAGCTCGTCAAATCATTTGCGCAAAATGCCCAAACACAGTTATTCGCACAATCCGGTCAGTTAACAGCCCGCGAGCAGCTCGCAACGCTCGTTCAGCAGCAACCGTCACCATCTACATTCATGCAAATGGCGCAAATTGCATCGAACCAGCCACAAATGCAGCAACTCGTCTTGCAAACAGAAAGCTTTGTGCAAAATAATATTGACGCCAAAGCAATCGAGCAGGCGATGCGTTCCATTATGCGCGACATGGGCATGAGTTACGAGGCAACGATGAAAAATAATGACCCACAAGCGCTCGCGTCTCAGCTAAAGCCGCAGCTAATGGAGTTACTTCAGCAGCAAGTTTTACCGGCTACGCGTGATGCGGCAGAAACGATGCTTGCGCGTTTAAATGGCATGCAGCTCCAATCTGGTGACCAAGGGCATCAGCACCAACTCGTCATGCAAGTGCCCATGCAGTTTTTAGGCAAGCAAACAGAGGCAACATTACAGTGGAACGGTCGCATGAAAGATGATGGTAAAATTGATGCGGACTACGCAAGAATTTTATTTTATTTAGACATGACGTCGATTGAGCAAACGATGATTGATATGCAAGTGCAAAACCGCATCGTCACAGTGAATGTATTCAACGACAATGAAGTGCTTCAAACGCTTGCGAAGCCGCTAAGTATTGCGCTGAAGGAAGGTTTAGCCGCTCATGACTATCAATTGTCCGGCGTGTTCGTGAAGCCGTTTGAAGTGAAGCAAACAAAGGCGCCAAAAGTGGAGGAGCGTCCGACGACAGGAGTGGATTTCCGCATATGAGCGAGGAACAGCGTCACGTACGAAAACAGGCAGTTGCACTAAAATATGACCCGTCTGTTTCGTCAGGTCCAATCGTAGCAGCAAAGGGAAAAGGGAAAATTGCAGAAGAAATTTTGTCGAAAGCTACTGAGGCAAATGTACCAATTTATGAAGATAAAGGGCTCGTAGAAATTCTCGGACAGCTCGATATGAACACGGCAATCCCTGAAGAACTATATCAAGCTGTCGCTGAAGTTTTTGCATTTATCTATCGTTTAGACCAACAACATAACTTAATTAGACCGAAATAACCTTTAGTTATGATGTTTTTTTACTATAATATGCAAATGTTAAAACGAAAATTCTAAAAATTAAAGTAAGATGATAATGATAAAGTGCTGATGCGAGAGAAAAGAGATTTTTTGAAGAAAAAAAGGACTTTTAAGAAGTAATATAGACATTGTAAGAATTTTTGGTTAAAATAATGTTGTTACAACATTTCGATTATTGTTTGAATGGGAGGATGGATCATGAATATTCATGAGTATCAGGGGAAAGAAGTTCTACGCCAGTACGGTGTAGCAGTTCCAAATGGGTTTGTTGCTTTTTCACCAGACGAAGCAGTGAAGGTAGCGAAAGAATTAAACTCGGCGATCACAGTTGTCAAAGCACAAATTCACGCAGGTGGTCGAGGTAAAGCAGGCGGCGTAAAAATCGCTAAAAACCTTGACGACGTACGTACATACGCGAAAGAACTTTTAGGTAAAGTTTTAGTAACGCACCAAACAGGTCCAGAGGGCAAAGAAGTTAAACGTATTTACGTTGAAGAAGGTTGCCCAAACATTGCAAAAGAATACTATATCAGTTTAGTAGTTGACCGTGCGACATCTCGCGTAACGGTAATGGGGTCTGCTGAAGGTGGTATGGATATTGAAGAAGTGGCAGCAGCAACGCCTGAAAAAATCTTCACAGAAGTGGTAGATCCAGTTCTAGGTTTAACAGCGTTCCAAGCACGTCGTTTAGCATTCAATATTGAAATTCCAACAAAATTAGTAAACCAAGCAGCTAAATTATTATTAGGCTTATACGATGCCTTTATCGATAAAGATGCGTCAATGCTTGAAATCAACCCGTTAGTTGTAACAGGTGACGATCAAGTATTAGCATTAGATGCAAAATTCAACTTCGATTCAAACGCGTTACACCGTCATGCAGATGTACGTGAATTACGCGACTTAGACGAAGAAGATCCAAAAGAAATCGAAGCATCAAAATATGACTTAAGCTACATTTCATTAGACGGCAATATCGGCTGTATGGTAAATGGTGCAGGTCTTGCGATGGCAACGATGGATACAATTAGTTACTACGGCGGCACACCCGCAAACTTCCTTGACGTTGGGGGCGGCGCGACTACAGAAAAAGTAACAGCAGCATTCAAAATCATTTTATCTGATGCAAACGTAAAAGGTATTTTCGTTAACATCTTCGGTGGTATTATGAAATGTGACGTCATTGCAGAAGGTGTTGTACAAGCAGCACGTGAGCTTGGCTTACAAGTACCATTAGTAGTTCGTTTAGAAGGTACAAACGTAGAGCGCGGTAAAGAGATTTTAAATGGTTCTGGCTTAAACATTGTAGCGGCGAGCTCAATGGCAGACGGCGCACAAAAAATTGTGAACTTAGTAGCTGGGGAGGTTAAGGCATGAGCGTTTTCATCAATAAAGACACAAAAGTAATCGTGCAAGGGATCACAGGTGAAACTGCACGTTTCCATACAAAACAAATGGTTGAATACGGAACGAAAGTAGTAGCAGGTGTAACACCAGGTAAAGGTGGCACAGATGTAGACGGTATTCCAGTATTCAACACAGTTGAAGAAGCAGTAAAAGCAACGGGCGCAACAGTTTCAGTAGTTTACGTACCAGCAGCATTTGCAGCAGATTCAATTTTAGAAGCAGTAGATGCACAGTTAGACTTAACAATCTGTATTACGGAGCACATTCCAGTATTAGACATGGTAAAAGTAAAACGCTACATGGAAGGCAAAAAGACTCGCTTAGTTGGTCCAAACTGCCCAGGCGTTATTACATCAGATGAGTGTAAAATTGGTATCATGCCAGGATACATTCACACAAAAGGTCACGTAGGCGTTGTATCTCGTTCAGGTACATTAACGTATGAGGCTGTACACCAATTAACTGAAGCTGGTATCGGTCAAACGACAGCAGTAGGTATCGGTGGCGACCCAGTAAACGGTACAAACTTCATCGACTGTTTAGCAGCATTCAACGAAGACCCAGAGACTTACGCAGTTGTAATGATTGGGGAAATCGGTGGTACAGCAGAAGAAGAAGCAGCTGAGTGGATCAAAGCGAACATGAAAAAACCAGTTGTAGGCTTCATCGGTGGTCAAACAGCACCTCCAGGCAAACGCATGGGTCACGCTGGTGCGATCATCTCAGGCGGTAAAGGTACAGCAGCAGATAAAATTGCAGCGTTAAACGCAGCAGGTATCGAAGTTGCACCAACACCATCTGTAATCGGTGAAACATTAATTAAAGTAATTAAAGAAAAAGGCTTATACGACGCGTGTAAAACACACTAATTCGTGCCGCTAATTTTATAGGAGAATCGCTTCGCAAAACGACTTTTGCGGGGCTATTCTCGCATTTTTAAGCACCATTTTATTATATAAAAATAATAAAAAAGGAGGCTTTTTCCTCGTGAACGAACAATTCCTCAGATTTCATCAAATTACTCCAATGAACTATAAAAAACTTCAGCTCTACATTCAGCAAGACCCTCATTTTGAACAATTCACTAAAATGTCTGCGAAACAATTGAGCATGTATTTACGCTGTTCACCCGAAAAAGCAGCAGCCTATCAGCAGCAATTTTCAAGCTATTGCCCGAAGCAAATCGTGCAGTTTTATAAAGAGCAGCACATTCACGTTATTTGTTACGGCGACGAGCAATATCCACAAGCATTGTATGATATTTATGATCCACCGCTCGTTTTATATGTAAAGGGGAAGGTGGACGCACTTCAGCGAGCTGCTGTTGCGATCATTGGTTCGCGCAAGGCGACCGATTATAGTCGCTACGCTATTGGACAGCTTATGCCTTATTGTAAGGAGGCGAACGTCGTCATCGTAAGTGGCTTAGCAAAAGGTGCAGATACGCTTGCACATGAGGCGGCGATTGCTCATCAATGTGACACGGTTGCGGTACTTGGGCATGGTTTTCAGTACATGTACCCAAAAGCGCATACACAGCTTGCGAATTATTTAGCGCAGCATCATACGCTTGTGACCGAATATCCGTACCATTACGGGCCGCAAAAATGGTATTTTCCGATGCGTAACCGAATTATTAGTGGCTTGAGTGATGCGGTCGTCGTGACAGAGGCAGAGCGAAAGAGTGGGACGATGAGTACGGTTGATTATGCATTAGCGCACGGCAAGGATATTTTTGCGGTGCCAGGAAATATATTTTCTCCGCTATCAGAAGGACCGAATGCATTAATAGCGGAGGGAGCGACCGCACTAACGCTTGAGGAAATGCCGCGCTTTTTACAACATTTTCAATAGAAAAATTGAAAAAAAGTTGCATTATATGAAAATCTGTTATACATTTTGCAACAGATATTCTTTTCAAACGACTTCACTTGGAAATTCCAATGTGGCGATGTAAAAGTCATACTGTTAGCGAAATGAACAGTGCATGAATTCGGTTTACTTTAAAATAGAAGGAACACCAATCCGCTAACAGATGAAGCATAAATAGTCGTATAACGAATTAAAAGAACCTCTCATTTTAGAAGGAGGATGTATATGGCGGATTATTTAGTAATTGTAGAATCACCTGCAAAGGCAAAAACGATTGAACGTTATTTAGGCAAAAAATATAAAGTAAAAGCATCGATTGGACATGTGCGTGATTTACCGCGCTCACAAATGGGCATCAACACAGAAAATAACTATGAGCCAAAGTATATTACGATTCGTGGAAAAGGGCCGGTGCTACAAGAATTAAAGCAGGCGGCAAAAAAAGCGAAGAAAATTTATTTAGCAGCCGATCCAGACCGTGAAGGGGAAGCAATTGCATGGCATTTAGCAACGGCATTAAACATCGATATTCATTCGGATTGCCGCGTTGTGTTTAATGAGATTACGAAAGATGCAATCGTCGAGTCGTTTAAGCATCCACGCCCAATCAATATGGATTTAGTGGACGCACAGCAAGCACGTCGTATTTTAGACCGTTTAGTAGGCTACAATATTAGCCCTATACTATGGAAGAAAGTCAAAAAAGGCTTATCGGCAGGTCGCGTACAGTCGATTGCGCTGCGCTTAATCATTGAGCGCGAAGAAGAAATTAAGCGTTTCCAACCAGAGGAATATTGGACGATTGAAGGCGAGTTTGAAAAGGGCAAAAAACCGTTCAGTGCGCTGTATTACGGTGATGGCGAGCAAAAAATTAAGCTGACGAATGAGGCGGAAGTACAACAAGTGCTAGACGGTATTAAAGGTAAAGCGTTTGAAGTAACAAACGTTGTGCGCAAAGAACGTAAACGTAACGCAGCACAGCCATTTACGACGTCTTCACTTCAACAAGAAGCAGCACGTAAATTAAACTTCCGTGCGAAAAAGACGATGATGCTTGCACAGCAATTATATGAAGGTATTGATATCGGCAAAAAAGAAGGCACAGTCGGCTTGATTACGTATATGCGTACCGATTCAACACGTATTTCAGAAACGGCAAAAACAGAAGTGCGATCGTTCATTGAAACGATGTATGGCGAAGAGTTTGTCGCAACAGAGCAAAAACAAGTGAAAAAAAGCACGAATTCACAAGATGCGCATGAAGCAATTCGTCCGACGAGCACGATGCGTTCACCTGATACGTTAAAAACGGTATTATCACGCGATCAGCTACGTTTATACCGCCTTATTTGGGAGCGTTTTATCGCAAGTCAAATGGCACCAGCTGTACTTGACACGATGACCGTGGATTTACAAAACGGCGATGTGCAGTTCCGTGCAAATGGCTCACAAGTGAAGTTTGCTGGTTTCATGAAAGTGTATATTGAAGGCACAGATGACCAAGCAGAGGAAACGAATAAGCTATTACCTGTAATGGAAATTGGCGATACGGTGAATTCAATTCAAATTGAGCCAAAGCAGCACTTTACGCAGCCGCCACCACGTTATTCGGAGGCGCGTTTAGTGAAAACGTTAGAAGAGCTAGGTATAGGGCGTCCATCTACATATGCCCCGACGCTTGATACAATTCAAAAGCGAGGCTACGTAACGCTTGAAACGAAGCGCTTCGTTCCGTCAGAGCTTGGTGAAATTGTACATTGGGCAACGCTTGAGTTTTTCCCAGAAATTTTAAATATCGAGTTTACGGTGAAAATGGAGCAGGATTTAGATGAGGTTGAGGATGGACGCAAGCAATGGGTAGAGGTCATTGATGCGTTTTACAAAGACTTCGAAAAGCGTGTCGCATATGCCGATGCTGAGATGGAGAAAATCGTTATTAAAGACGAGCCAGCTGGTGAGGACTGCGAGCTATGTGGTTCAGCGATGGTGTATAAGCTTGGGCGCTACGGTAAGTTTATGGCATGCTCAAACTTCCCAGAATGCCGCAATACGAAGGCAATTATGAAGCAAATTGGCGTGAAATGTCCGGATTGTACAGATGGACAAATCGTTGAACGTAAAAGTAAAACGAAGCGACTGTTCTACGGATGCGATCAATATCCACAATGCGAATTCGTGTCATGGGATAAGCCAATTAGTAGACCTTGTCCGAAATGTAGTGCATTATTAGTAGAGAAGAAAATTAAAAAAGGTGTTCAAATCCAGTGTACAAAATGTGATTACGAAGAAGCACCGACTCAATAAAAGAAAGATAGGTAAATCAATATGTCACAACAAATTGTTAACGTTATTGGTGCTGGTTTAGCAGGTAGTGAAGCAGCATGGCAAATCGCAAAGCGCGGTGTGAAAGTACGTTTATACGAAATGCGTCCGGTAAAGCAAACACCAGCGCACCATACAGATAAATTCGCGGAGCTTGTTTGTTCAAACTCGCTACGTGCAAACGGCTTAACGAATGCAGTCGGTGTGATTAAAGAGGAAATGCGTAAGCTTGATTCAGTTATTATGGCTGCGGCGGACAATTGTTCTGTTCCAGCAGGCGGTGCTTTGGCGGTTGACCGTCACGAGTTCGCGTCATACGTAACAGAAGCAGTACGTAACCACGAAAACATCGAGGTCATTAACGAGGAAGTAACGGAAATTCCAGATGGCATTACAGTAATCGCGACAGGCCCATTAACGTCTGAAGCGTTAGCCACACAAATTCAGCAGCTAACAGGTCAAGATTATTTATACTTCTATGACGCAGCAGCACCGATTTTAGAAAAAGATTCAATCGACATGGACAAAGTATACTTAAAATCACGCTACGACAAAGGTGAAGCAGCATACTTAAACTGCCCAATGAACAGAGAAGAGTTTGATGCATTCCGTCAAGCGTTAATCGAAGCGGAATGTGCACCGTTAAAAGAGTTCGAAAAAGAGAAGTATTTCGAAGGCTGTATGCCAATTGAAGTCATGGCAGCACGCGGTGAGAAAACGATGACATTCGGACCGATGAAACCAGTTGGGCTAGAAGATCCGAAAACAGGTAAACGTCCGTACGCGGTTGTACAATTACGTCAAGACGACGCAGCAGGCACGTTATATAACATCGTTGGCTTCCAAACTCATTTAAAATGGGGCGAGCAAAAGCGTGTATTCTCGATGATTCCAGGTTTAGAAAATGTGGAAATCGTACGCTACGGCGTTATGCACCGCAACACGTTCATCAATTCACCGAAAGTGCTTGAAAAAACGTATCAGCTATCAGCGAATAAGCAAATTTTCTTCGCAGGTCAAATGACTGGAGTAGAAGGTTATGTAGAATCAGCAGGTTCAGGCTTAATCGCAGGCATTAACGCAGCACGTTTAGCAGTTGGCGAAGAACCAATTATTTTCCCGTTTGAAACAGCACTTGGGGCGATGGCACGTTACATTACAGAGGCGGACGCGAAAAACTTCCAGCCGATGAACGTAAACTTCGGTATTTTCCCAGACTTAGGCGAGCGCATTCGATCAAAGGCAGAGCGTGCAGAGCGTCAAGCGACACGCGCCATTGAAGCAATTGACCGCTTCGTTGCAACGACTGAGCTATAATTTGAAACGGCCTTTAAGATTTGCTATAATCTTAAAGGCTTTTTCTTTGTTTTCAGCAAGCTAGACAGAAAAGACAGTATATTCATAAAAAAATATTACAAAATAGTATTTACTACTTGTCATATCGTGAAATTAAGTCTATTGTCTAATAAGTGAACTTTTATTGATAACGGCAATCGGCAACAAAATGAGCAATCCTTTTTTACGAATGAGGAGGTACATGATGTTAACGTTAACGGAAGCAGTCGAGCGTTTTATGTATTACATTCAAGCAGAGCGCATGCTATCTGTACATACTGTTCGTGAGTATCGCTATGATGTGGAGCAATTCGTCACGTTTTTACAGCAAGAAGGTGTACAGCATTTAGAGCATGTGACGTCCATTCATGCGCGCGCGTTTATTACAAAACTATACGAAGAACAAAAAGCGAGAACGACGATTTCGAGAAAAATTTCCTCGATTCGTTCTTTTTTTGCGTTTTTAAACAAACAATTTCATGTGGATGATACGTCGTTTAGTGCATTATTTCATCCGAAAAAAGAGCAAAAGCTACCGCAGTTTTTTTACGCGGAGGAAATTGAACAAATTTTTACGGCGAATAAAGGCGATGATTTGCAATCTATTCGCAATATCGCTATGTTGGAATTATTGTACGCAACTGGTGTGCGTGTAAGTGAGTTGCTTGGTCTGGAGCTTTCGCAAATCGATTTTCAGTATGGATTTATCCGTGTGATCGGTAAAGGGAAAAAAGAGCGAATCATTCCATTTGGTCAATATGCGCTCAATGCGTTAACCTATTATATACAGTATGCACGACCACGCATTATGAAAACGAAGCAGCATTCGCATGTGTTCGTCAATATGCGCGGCGATGCGTTGACGGCAAAAGGTGTTCAGTATATTTTACAGAAGATGATTGATAAGACAGCATCGCATTTAAACATTTATCCGCATATGCTGCGTCATACGTTTGCGACACATTTACTTAATAACGGCGCAGATATTCGTTCTGTTCAAGAATTGCTCGGGCATGCACAGCTATCTACAACACAAGTGTATACGCACGTAACGAAAGAGCATTTGAAAAAAACATATATGAATGCACATCCAAGGGCATAGAAGGAGTGGGAGTATGGGACAAATTCATGCAACAACAATTTTTGCAATTCAGCACAACGGTGAGTGTGCGATGGCTGGTGACGGTCAAGTAACACTCGGCAATCAAGTTGTCATGAAAGCAACGGCAAAAAAAGTACGCCGTTTATTTAACGGGCAAGTGCTTGCTGGTTTTGCGGGGTCTGTAGCAGACGCTTTTACATTGTTTGAAATGTTTGAAGAAAAACTGAATGAATATAATGGCAATTTACAACGTGCAGCGGTGGAAGTTGCAAAACAGTGGCGCGGGGATAAAATGCTGCGTCAGCTAGAGGCATTGTTACTCGTAATGGATAAAGATACGTTACTGCTTGTGTCGGGTACAGGTGAAGTCATTGAGCCAGACGATGGCATTTTAGCGATCGGCTCAGGTGGCAATTACGCGTTATCAGCAGGTCGTGCGCTGAAGAAATTTGCAGGCGACTCATTATCAGCAAAAGAAATTGCCCACGCATCGCTTGAAACAGCGGCAGATATTTGCGTATTCACAAATCATAATATTATTTTGGAGGTTTTATAATGACGAAACATTTAACGCCAAAACAAATTACAGAGCATTTAAATCGCCACATCGTTGGTCAACATGATGCAAAGCGTGCGGTCGCAGTAGCATTACGTAACCGTTACCGCAGAAGTTTACTATCAGAGGATTTAAAAAATGAAGTCATTCCAAAAAATATTTTAATGATTGGCCCAACTGGTGTCGGTAAAACAGAAATTGCACGCCGCATTGCAAAGTTAACGAATGCACCGTTCATTAAAGTCGAAGCGACAAAGTTCACTGAAGTGGGGTACGTTGGCCGTGACGTCGAGTCAATGGTGCGCGATTTAGTCGAGTCTTCTGTTCGCGTTGTGAAGGAAGAAAAGATGGAAGCGGTAAAGGAGCAAGCAGAGCATTTAGCAAACGAGCAAATTGTGAAGCTACTCGTGCCGGTGCTGCGCAAAAAGCAGGCAACGCAAAATCCGTTTGAGGCGTTATTTGGTGGTCAGCAGCAAGCACAAGAAGATGATGGTGCAGAGCAAGCGGACGTTCGTTCAAAGCGTGCGCAAGTAGCAATTGATTTAGCAGCAGGTAAGCTTGAGGACGAATGGGTAACAGTTGAGGTGACAGAGCAAGCACCGTCAATTTTTGATGCGCTGCAAGGCTCAGGTATGGAAATGGCAGGAAGCGGCATGCAAGATATGCTTTCAAGCTTTATGCCAAAGAAAACAAAAAATCGCCGCGTACAAGTAAAAGACGCGCGACGCATTTTAACGGTCGAGGAAGCATCGAAACTAATCGACAACGATGAAGTGACGCAGGAAGCTGTTGTACGCGCAGAACAGGCTGGTATTATTTTCATCGACGAAATCGATAAAATTGCATCAAAAGGGAATAGCGGTGGCAACACGCTCGTTTCACGTGACGGTGTGCAACGCGATATTTTACCGATTATTGAAGGTTCGACGGTGACGACGAAATACGGTCCGGTGAAAACAGACTATATGCTGTTTATCGCAGCGGGCGCATTCCACGTCGCAAAGCCATCTGACTTAATTCCCGAACTACAAGGGCGCTTCCCAATTCGCGTCGAGCTAGAGAAGCTAACGAAGGAAGATTTCGTGCGCATTTTACATGAGCCGGATCAATCGCTCATTTTACAATATAAAGCATTGCTTGAAACAGAAGGCGTAACGATTGATTTCACAGACGAAGCAATTGAGCGCATCGCAGAAATTGCGACAAATGTAAACCAAGAAACAGACAATATCGGTGCGCGTCGCCTGCATACGATTTTAGAACGTTTATTAGAAGAATTATCATTTGAAGCTTCTGAAATTGCGCCGGCGCATATTGCGATTACACCAGCATACGTCGACCAAAAGTTAGGCGAAATTGTGAAGAACAAAGACTTAACACAATTTATTTTATAGCGTTTGAAGCATATTATTTTAAATAAATTGTAAAAACCTTTAGAATATTAAGTGAATTAGGAAATAATATGATCGACTTCGATCAGGAGGATATAGATATTTATGAATTTATTAGGTAAAACACGAAAAATTAACTCGATGTTACAAGCATCAGCAGGTAAGCCTGTAAACTTTAAAGAAATGGCAGACACATTAGGCGACATTATCGATGCGAACGTATTCATCGTAAGCCGTAAAGGAAAGCTACTTGGCTTATCGATTCATCAACAAATTGAAAATGAGCGCATGAAAAAGATGTTTGAAGAACGTCAATTTCCTATAGAGTATACACAAAACTTATTTACGATTACAGAAACATCATCAAACATCGGCATCGACAGCGACTACACAGCATTCCCTGTAGAGAATAAAGATTTATTCCGCGATGGCTTAACGACAATCGTTCCAATTATCGGTGGCGGTGAGCGCTTAGGTACATTAATTTTAGCGCGTGTTGCAGCACAATTTGAAGATGACGATTTAATTTTAGCTGAATACGGTGCAACAGTAGTCGGCATGGAAATTTTACGTGAAAAATCAGAGGAAATTGAAGAGGAAGCTCGTTCAAAAGCGGTCGTACAAATGGCGATCAACTCTTTATCATACTCTGAATTAGAAGCGATTGAGCATATTTTCGAAGAGCTTGATGGCAATGAAGGTTTATTAGTTGCGTCTAAAATTGCAGACCGCGTTGGCATTACGCGCTCAGTAATCGTAAATGCATTACGTAAACTAGAGTCAGCTGGCGTAATTGAGTCTCGTTCTTTAGGGATGAAAGGTACGTATATTAAAGTATTAAATGACAAATTTTTAACGGCATTAGCAGAGATTAAAATGAAATAACATATCGCGTTTTCTTTTTGAATAGCTATATGCATTCAAAGATGGCTATTTTGTGACGGACAGATTGTGTACTACATGATTTACAGCATGTAGGGCAGTCTGTCTTTTTTACTATGCTTTAAAAGTGATGAAATTAGTTTTACACTATACGTATGTTGGAAACGAAACGTTAATAATTCCTGTATTTAAGGGTATTTATACATATTTTACTAGTTCACATGGTATGTCGTTTAAGGACAAAAGTATATACTCATAACTTAAGATAGTTATAACCGACTAGGTTATTTTAGCGAAAGACGATAGACACTGTTTCAAAAGTTAATTACAATAAGAAGTAATCAAATTTGTTGTGCTGTCACGACGTAAGCGAGGTGTGAAAGAATGAATTTATTTGGAGGAACGATCGGAAATTTGGAGTCGGGGTTGAAGTATTCTGCGACAAAACAAAAAACAATTGCTCAAAATATCGCAAATGTAGATACACCGAAGTACAAAGCAAAAGATGTCAGCTTCGCTAAAATGCTAAAGGATGCAGAGATTGATACGATGTCCGCACATCGCACAGACCAACGTCATTATGAGTTTAAACAACCACAATCATCTGATGGTGTATACAGTTATACTAATTTACGTTATCGTCAAAATGGCAATGGTGTTGATATGGATGCAGAGCAAGCAAAGATGGCTGAAAATACGATTTATTACAATGCGCTAATTGATCGTGTAAATGGCAAGCTAAATTCATTGAAAACAGTCATTAAAGGAGGACAATAATTTTGTCAATTTTTCATAGTATGAATACAACAGCATCGGCATTAACTGCGCAGCGCTTGCGTATGGATGTTACGTCGTCAAACATTGCAAATGTAGATACGACACGTGGCACACAAAATGCAGATGGCACATGGGATCCATATCGTCGTAAAACCGTAACAATGACCGCACAAGAAGGTGGTTTTTCTAACTTCCTAAATCAAGCGATGGGTGTTCAAGTTAAAGATGGTGTAGGAAATGGTGTGAAAGTAACTCGAATTGGCGGAGATACTGAAACGCCTTTTAAGCTTGTATATGACCCGACACATCCAGATGCAAATGAAGCCGGCTATGTGGAAACACCAAACGTCGACTTATTAACAGAAATGGTTGACTTAATGTCTGCAACGCGTTCGTATGAGGCAAACATTACAGTATTCAATGCAAATAAAGCGATGTTAACAAAAGCGTTAGAAATCGGAAAATAAGGGGTAGAGTAAATGGCAATTACAGCGATTACAAACAATTCTTTAGCTACAATGCAAGTTGAAAATACACGACAAACACCTTTTGAATCACAACAAAACTTTGCAAATTCGTTAAAGGATGCAATTTCAAGCTTAAATGAAAAGCAAATTGCGTCAGACAATGCGACAAATACATTAATTTCAGGCGGCGACATTGAGTTACATGATGTTATGATTGCATCACAAAAAGCAAGTGTAGCAATGGAGCTTACAATGCAAGTTCGTAACAAAGCAGTAGAAGCATATCAAGAAATGATGCGTATGAGCGTATAACACAACTTTCAAATAGGTGGGGTACTTCACGAATACCGGAGGGTACATAATGAACGAACGATTGAACAAATTAAAAACGGACTCCACCCAGTTTTGGTCGAGCCGAAGTAAAAAACAAAAAGGAACGATTATCGGTTCCGTTATTGCGGTTATTTTATTAGCGGCTGCATTAACGTTCTTTTTAACGAGAACAACGTATGTACCATTGTTTACAGATTTAACGCTAGAGGAAGCGGCACAAGTGAAAACATCGCTTGACGGGCTAGCGGTAGATTATCAAATTGGTACGGGGGGTACATCGATTAGTGTGCCGGAAGATCAGTTAGAATCATTAAAGCTACAGCTGGCATCTGAAGGTGTACCGAGCGGAGCAGGAAACGGTTATTCGACGTTTTGGAACAATGCAGGCTTTGGTATGACCGACAATGAATTTAACGTTTTACAATTATCAGCGATGCAAACCGAGCTAGCTAATTTAATTCGCCAAATTGATGGTGTGAACGATGCGAGTGTAATGATTGCGTTACCGGAAACAGGCGTATTCTTAAATGATTCATCACAAGAGCCTACAGCAACGGTCATTTTACAAACAGCATTAGGTCATCAATTCTCAGAAGACCAAATTAAAACGTTATATAACTTAGTGGCAATGAGTGTGCCGAACTTAACGCAAGAAAATATCGTCATTACAAACCAATATTCAGAGGACTTTACGTTAGTTGACGTCGGTTCATCATCTTCAATCGTTGCAGATCAAATGATGATTAAAGAAAAAATTGAGCGTGACTTACAGCGTCAAGTACAAAGCTTATTAGGTTCATTAATGGGTGCAGGTAAAGTTGTCGTATCGGTTACGACTGATATCGATTTCAGTAAAGAAAATCGTCAAGAGGATTTATTAACACCAGTTGATGAAGAAAATATGCAAGGCATTATTATTAGTGCACAAAACATTAGTGAAACGTACACAGGTACAGGAGCGGCTGCAACGGGCGAGCCTGAAGCAGATACGACAACGGATAACTTCACGACATATAACGAAGGCACATTTGGTGACGGGGAATATGAGCGTGTAGAAGAGCAATTAAACTACGGCGTGAACGAAATTCAACGTGAAATTTCAGAAAGTCCATATAAAATTCGCGATTTAGGTATTCAAGTTGTTGTAGAACCACCAACACCGGACGACCCAGCAACATTACCAGCTGGCTTAACGGAAGATGTGGAAGCGATGTTATCAACAATTGTACGTACAACGATTGATAAATCTTCTACAGGTACATTAACAGAAGAGCAAGTTGGCGAAAAAATCGTCGTTTCTGTTCAACAATTACACGGTATGAGCGTAGATACAGCAGAAGAGAAGCCATTCATTCCTTGGTGGGCTTACGTAATTGGCGGTATTTTATTAGCTGCAATCGTATTACTTGTTCTATACATTATGCGCGCACGCAAAAAACGTGAGGAAGAAGAAGAGTTAGCATTAATTGAAGAGCAAGAAGAGTTAATTGTCGAAGAGATTCAAACAGAAGATGATAGTGAAGCAACTGTTCGTCGTAAGCAATTAGAAAATATGGCAAAAGAAAAGCCAGAAGAATTTGCGAAATTATTACGTACATGGATTGCTGAAGATTAAAAGGGAGGTACGGCTATGTCTAAAAAAGATAAAGAATTATCAGGTAAACAAAAAGCTGCGCTCCTTTTAATCTCATTAGGACCAGAAGTATCGGCTTCAGTATATAAGCATTTAAGTGAAGAAGAAATTGAGCGTTTAACACTTGAAATTTCAGGCATTAAAAAAGTAGATTCGAAAACGAAGGAAGACATCATTGAGGAATTTCACCAAATTGCAGTAGCACAGGAGTACATTTCTCAAGGTGGTATTGGTTATGCGAAAACCGTGCTAGAAAAAGCATTGGGCGAGCAGCAAGCACAAGCCATCATCAATCGTTTAACATCGTCGCTACAAGTTCGTCCGTTCGACTTTGCACGTAAAGCGGACCCGGCTCAAATTTTCAACTTCATTCAAAACGAGCATCCACAAACGATTGCGCTTATTTTATCTTATTTAGAGCCAGCGCAAGCCGGTGTTATTTTATCGTCACTACCACAAGAAGTACAAGCTGACATTGCAAAACGTATCGCACAAATGGAATCGACGTCACCAGAAGTTATTAGTGAAATCGAATCGGTGCTTGAACGTAAGCTATCGTCAACAGTGACGCAAGATTACACAGAAACGGGTGGCGTAGATGCAGTTGTTGAAGTGTTAAATGGTGTAGACCGTCAAACAGAAAAAACAATTCTCGATGCACTCGAAATTCGCGATCCAGAGCTTGCTGAAGAAATTAAAAAGCGCATGTTCGTATTCGAAGATATCGTTACACTCGATGCGCGTGCAATTCAGCGTATTGTGCGTGAATGTGAAAACGAAGACTTATTGCTTGCAATGAAAATTTCAAGTGAAGAAGTAAAAGATATTTTATTCCGCAACATGTCTCAGCGTATGGCTGAAACATTCCGAGAAGAGATGGAAGTTATGGGACCTGTTCGACTACGTGACGTAGAGGATGCGCAAATGCGTATTGTTGCTGTTACACGTCGATTAGAGGATTCAGGCGAAATTATCATTGCTCGTGGCGGAGGAGATGACATCATTGTCTAGAATTATCCGTTCTATTCATTACAACCAGCAGCAAGATGAAAAAAAAGAAATTACGATTCGCCCAATGTTTCAACCAGAGACATTTGATGAATCGCTTGAAGTAATTGAAACACCACATGTGCCAACGCTAGAGGAAGTGTTAGCAGAGCGTGATCAGCTGCTACGCGAGGCGAATGCGAATATTGAAGCAGAGCGCGCGCAATTTGCACAGCAAGTTGAAGCACAGCAGCAGCAGTTAGCAGAAGCACAGCAGGCATTTGAGGAAAGCTTACCTGGCATACAGCAAGACGCGTATGACAGTGGCTTTCAGCAAGGCTATGAGGAAGGCACGTTAAAAGCCCAAGCGGATTTAGCTGAGGCGCTTGCAACGGCCAATGCGACGATTACGCAAGCACAGCAAAATGCACTTCAATATATTGAGGAGCAGGAAGCGTTAATTTTAGAGCTTGCATTGAAGTCAGCTGAGCAAATTGTAAGCACTGTACTACAGCGTGATGATGCCGTTTTCTTAACGATTATTGAAAAAGCGTTAAAAGAAGCGCGCGAAATGAAATCCATTAAAATTTATGTAGCACCGGAATATTATGAGCTTGTGTCGAGTAATCGAAGCGACTTAATGACGATGTTCCCACCAGATGTACCGTTTTTAGTGTTTGTGAATGAAGATTTAGCTGCAACAGAAAGCTACATTGAAACAAATCATGGACGCATCGTTGTGAGCATTGACGTACAACTACAAGAACTCCGTAAAGCATTAAATGAACTACTGCACAGTAAGGAATGATGACAATGAAAGCTGCTGATTTGCTTGAACATATTGAAAATGTGCCGACATTAAAAAAGTACGGACGTGTTTCACGCGTTGTTGGATTAATGGTTGAATCACAAGGGCCAGAAAGCTCGATTGGCGACGTGTGTAAAATTCATGTGCAATCAGCTCGTCACGGACATCAAATTATTTTAGCAGAAGTTGTTGGCTTTAAAGATGAGATTGTCGTATTAATGCCCTATACAGCGCTGCAAGAAATTTCAACAGGCTGTTTAGTCGAAGGTACAGGTGCGACACTTGAAGTGAAAGTTGGTCCAGAGCTAATCGGGCAAGTGCTTGATGCGATGGGTAACCGCTTTGATGGACATGAGCTACCAAAAGGGCTTGTAACGATTCCAACAGAAAATGACCCGCCAAATCCGTTAGCACGTCCACCAATTAATGAGCGCCTAGAAGTAGGGGTAAAAGCAATTGATGGCATGTTAACGGTTGGTAAAGGGCAAAGAATCGGTATTTTCGCCGGTTCCGGTGTTGGTAAAAGTACATTGCTCGGCATGATTGCCCGCAATACGAAAGCAGATTTAAATGTCATCGCACTTGTAGGAGAGCGTGGACGTGAGGTGTTAGAGTTCGTGGAGCGTGATTTAGGTCCAGAAGGCTTAAGTCGCTCAATCATCGTTTGTGCAACGTCAGACCAGCCAGCACTTATGCGTATTAAAGCCGCATTTACTGCAACGGCAATCGCGGAGCATTTCCGTGATAAAGGAATGGACGTTATGCTCATGATGGATTCAGTAACACGTGTCGCAATGGCGCAGCGTGAAATCGGTTTAGCAACAGGTGAGCCGCCTGCAACACGAGGCTATACACCATCTGTTTTTGCGATTTTACCTCGCTTATTAGAGCGGACTGGTACGAATGAACACGGCTCGATTACTGCGTTTTACACCGTGCTAGTAGATGGTGACGACATGAATGAGCCAATTGCCGATACAGTGCGAGGTATCTTAGACGGTCATATCGTGCTTGATCGAAATTTAGCGAACAAAGGGCAATATCCGGCAATTAACGTGTTAAAAAGCGTTAGCCGTTTAATGAACCACATTGCAGAGCCAGAGCATCGACAAGCAGCGGAACGTTTACGCGAACTGTATTATTTATATGCGAAGTCCGAGGATTTAATTAATATCGGGGCATATAAGCGCGGCACATCAAAAGATATCGATGAGGCCATTCAATATGAGCCACTTATTACAAACTTTTTAAAACAAGGCTTTAGAGACCATGTGTCACTAGAGCAAACCATGCAAGAAATAATTCAGCTATCAATAGGATGATGTATCGATGAACTATGCATATCGTTTTGAACAAATTTTAACAGTCCGTGAGCAAGAGAAAAGTGAAACCGAACAAGCGTATAAAGAATCCGTACGAGCTTTTGAAGAAGTCGCAACGTCACTGTATGAATTATTACGTAAAAAAGAATCGCTAATTGCTTATCAAACAGAGCGTCTGAAAACGGGCTCAACGGTTGATGAAATTCATCAAAATGCGCGCTTTTTAGATAGCTTAGAAAAAATGGTTGATACGGTGCAACAAAAAGTTACACAAGCTCGTGCCAAAATGCAATGGTATGAGGAACGTTTACTCGAAAAAAACTTGGAAGTGCGTAAGTATGAAAAAATGAAAGAACGTGACTTCGAGCAGTTTCAGCAAGAGCAGCATCGATTAGAGGGCATCTTTTTAGATGAACTGTCAACGCTTACGTTTAACAAGAAGGAAATCAGGTGATTGAATGGCAAAGAAAAAGAATAATGTAGAACTAGAAGAGCTTGAAGCAGGCAAGTCACCAGGTATTTTTCAAAAATTATTTTACTGGTTTTTAATTCCTCTAATGTTTTTATTAGCGGTTGTGCTCGTTGTAGCAGAAATTAGTGATGTGAACGTTTTTGAAAAAGCGCGTGAGACTGCTTCGTCATTACCATTTATTTCATCTGATGAAACAGAAGGCAATCCAACTGGCGGCACTGCTTCAGATGTGTCTGGCGGAAAAGTGTTAGAGCTACAGTCAGAGATTATGGAAAAAGAATCACAAATTGCAGATTTACAGGCACAAATTGCGACAGTTAACACGGAAAAAGAGCAAATGTTAATTGAGCAAGAAAAGCTCGCGTTTGAGTTGGAGCGTTTACAGCGTGAAAATGAGACGTCATCAGTTGAATTTGATGAAATTGTGAAAACATATGAAACGATGTCTTCTAAGAAATCTGCTGCAGCAATTGCTGAAATGTCAGATGCAGAAGCGCTACGTATTTTAAGTAATTTAAAAACAGATACGGTTGCAGAACTTTTTGAAAAAATGGAACCAGACAAGGTTGCACATTATACAGCTTTAATGACAGAATAGGAGGTTACGTATGACAATCGCATTTACAAATTTGCTACAACCGACTGTAAAAACGGTGGACGTTGCAGCTGCAAAGCCCGCTACAACACAATCTTCATCATCGACAACAACTACGACATCAGATCGCAAGTTTGATGATTATTTAACATCTGCAAATGAACAGCCAACATCAAAAGCACCTGTAGAGGCAACTGAAGCAACAGAGGTTGTAGAGCGTGTGGAGGAAGTTGTTTCAGCAACGACGATTGAAGAAGTGAGCGAGGTCATTGATTTACCAATCGATGAAAACACGCTGCTTGTGCCAATTGGTCCAGATGGTGAGCTTGTACCAATCGATGAATTAATGAACCTAGAAGATATTGCAGCATTACTTAATATCGATGTTGCGGAGCTAGAAAAAATGTTAGCAAGCTTATTAGAAGAAGAAGTACAGCTTGATTCTGTATGGGATTTATTAACGCTTGTTGAAGAGCAAGGACCAGAGTTAATTACAAAACTAACAGCTGCATTACAAGGTGAAACGAAGCTTGTACCAAAAGAGGTAGAAAAAATCGTTCAGTTTTTAAAGGTAGTGGAAACATTAGCTCCAAAAACAGATGTGACACCAAAGCAGCAGCAACAGTTGACAACGCTACAAGATGCAATGAAACAGCTACACGTTGAAGTAGAGCAGTTAGTTGACGACGCCCCAAAGCAGGAAGCACCGAAGCCATTACCTTTCCAACAAGTTGCCTTATTCCAACAAAAAATTGTCGATATGACGATACAGCAGCAAGTGAAAGCGCCACAGCAAGCAGCAGTGACAACTGAAACGGAGCAGCCGATTAACGTAACGACGCAGCAGCAAGCGCCGAAAGTACAAACGGTGACAATCACGTTACCGCCTACGAATCAGTCAGCTCAATCAGAAGCGTTAGCAAAAGAAATGCAGGCAATTATTCAACGTCAGCAAATTGCGAATCAGCAAGGGACAATTAAGCTTGCGATTAAATTATATCCAGAAAATTTGGGTACAGTACGTTTAGAGTTAATGCATAAAGACGGCATGTTAACAGCCCGCTTAATGGCATCGACAGCTGTCGGCAAGGAAATGCTTGAATCTCAGCTACAGCAGTTAAAGCAAGGCTTAGCAGCGCAAAACATTCAGCTTGAGCGCATCGAGATTACGCAATCATTACAAGATGCCACACGCAATATGAATAGCTCAGACCAACATTTATTTAATAACTTCTTCAAAAATGAAGACGAGCAAGAAGATGTAGATGACGAACAAGTTGAGGAGCAACCATCCTTTGAAGACTTTTTAGAACAAGTGAAAGAGGGAGAACTATGACAACAACACCGAATATCGCAGGCCGTTACTTATCAGACATGCCGAAGTCAGTGAAAGAAACAGGCAATGGTAACTTAGGTAAGGATGCGTTCTTACAATTGATGATTGCACAGCTTCAGCATCAAGACCCGACAGCGCCAACAGACAATTCAGAGTTCATTGCACAAATGGCACAGTTTACGACGCTTGAGCAAATGCAAAATATGACAGCAGGCATCGACAAGTTAGTTGATATGCAAGGGCAATCACAGTTAATCGAATATGCAGGGTTTTTAGGACGTACAGTAAGCTGGACAGCGTTAACGGATCAAAAAAATGCAGCAGGCGACTTTTTAACGGAATCGGGTAGCAACACGATTACAGGTATTAAATATGTTGAAGGTTCACCTGTATTTACATTAGATAACGATAAAGAAATTACGCCAGGCAATATTGCAGGCTTAGCACTTGCAGGACAAGCAACAGAAAGCAATTCACTTGTACAAGCAAGTGCGTTAATCGGTAAAACGGTATCGTATTTACTTGAAGAATTAACGCAAACATCAAAAGTAACAGCTGTTAGCACAAAAGAAGGTAAATTATTATACACATTAGCAGATGGCACACAAATTGATGGTTCAAAGTTAACGTCTGTTAGTGAATAACTTATGCGAATGAGGTGAAAACATTGCAACCTATGAACATTTATACTGTTCCATTGCACGCGAATCACCCGACTACGTATAAGCAAAACGTAAACAAGACGTCACATTCCTTTAATGAACATTTACAGCAAGCAATCGAAGGGACAAAGCAACTGAAGATTAGCAAGCATGCAAATGAACGGCTGAATGAACGTCAAATTTCCATTTCTGCAGAGCAATGGCAGCATATTACGAATAAAGTGGATATGGCGCAGCAAAAAGGTGTACAACAGCCACTTGTATTGATGGATCAAGCCGCTTTAATTATTAATGCGAAAAATCGTACAGTAATTACAGCAATGAATCGCATGGAAGCGAAAGAACAAATCTTTACAAATATTGACGGTACGATTGTACTGTAGGGCAGGACCAATTTGGATGCCTATAGCTACTGACCGCTTGATGTAGCTGACTTTTAAAAATGGAAGGGGAAAAATTTATGTTACGTTCTATGTATTCAGGTATTTCAGGGTTAAAAAATTTCCAAACAAAATTAGATGTAATTGGTAACAACATTGCCAATGTTAATACACATGGCTTCAAAAAAGGTCGCGTTGTTTTTAAAGATTTAATTTCACAAACGAGTGGTGCAGCAGCAGGCCCTACAATTACACGTGGTGGGGTTAACCCAATGCAAGTAGGTTTAGGCTCACAAATTGCAGCAATCGACACAGTACACGGTACAGGGTCGTTACAAACGACAAATAATACGCTAGACCTGGCCATTTCTGGTGACGGTTTCTTCATGGTTGCTGACTCAACAGAAGCACCATCAGATGAAGGCATTATTGAAGTAACAGGTGAAGAAGCATTTGCAAATATTTTATATACGCGTGCAGGTAACTTTTATAGAGATGAAAATGGTTATTTAGTAAACGCTGAAGGTAAATATTTAGTCGGTGTACGCGCAGATGAATATGCAGACCTTGCAGACGAAGAAGGTATCATTCTTGATGAAAAGCCAAACGTTGCAGGTGAGGACGGTGCAAACCTGTTTGAAGACGGCGTGTTAACACCAGGAGAAGGTGAACTAGGTGCCATTCGTATACCAATTTCAGCGCAAAACATGAGCATCGGACAAGACGGTACAGTATCGTATACGGACTTAAACGGTGAGTTAAAATATGCTGGTCAAATTATTTTAACGAAGTTTGCGAACACGGGTGGTTTAGAAAAAACGGGTGCAAACTACTATCGTCCAACAGCGAACTCTGGTAACCCGTACGCACAAGTTGCTACGGTCGGTGGCATCGGTGCAGTCCAATCGTCAACACTTGAGATGTCAAACGTTGACTTATCAGAAGAGTTCACAGAAATGATCGTTGCGCAACGTGGTTTCCAAGCGACGTCACGTATTATTACAACATCAGATGAGATTTTACAAGAGCTTGTTAACTTAAAACGATAATATAAACGCATTGTAATTACGGCGTAGAGGAGGGACGGATCGACGTTACTTCAATAATGTCGATCCTCATATTATGGTCGAATTGACGAGATTAAATGGTAAGCCGTTTCTGCTCAACGCATTATACATAGAAACGATTGATTCTAACCCAGATACGACGATTATGCTAACAAATAAATCGAAGTATGTGGTGTTAAACCCAATAGATGAAGTGCAACGTAAAATAGCGCAGTTTTACTTACAAGTACAAGTGTTGTCGAATCCGCATTTACGAGGTGAAGAAGATGAAGAATAAGATGATGACGATTGTAATCGTCGTGCTAGTTACCGTTTTATTATTAGGTGTTGTCGGATTTGTCGTGATTACGAAGCTAGGTGGCAACGACAACGAAACGGCAAAGGTTACGGAACCGTCAATTGAGGAAATTACGTTAGCCTCTGTAGATGTACCAGAATTAACAACGAATTTAATGGACGGAAACTTCATTCGTTTATCGTTAAAAATTCAAACAAACAGTGAGGAAGCAGCAGCAGAATTATTAATGCGCGAATTCCAAACGAAAAACATTGTCATTCAAACATTATCTGAAATGGCAGCAGAAGATTTAGAAGGTAAAACAGGGAAGATTGATTTCCAAAATACGATTAAAGTACAGTTGAACGAGCTAATGCAAACAGGCGAAGTTCAAAAAGTGTATATTACGTCGTACATGATTCCATAAAAATAGCTTATACATGAGAAACAAGGAGGTGGGCAAATGGCAGGAGATGTATTGTCGCAATCCGAAATTGATGCGCTGCTCTCAGCGATTTCAACTGGAGAGATGACGGCAGAGGATGTCAAAAAGGATGAGGAAACGAAAAAAGTAAAAGTGTATGACTTTAAACGTGCACTGCGTTTCTCAAAAGACCAAATCCGAAGTTTGACCCGAATACATGAAAACTTTGCGCGACTACTGACAACGTTTTTCTCTGCACAACTACGAAACTATGTGCAAATTACGGTTGTATCAGTAGACCAAATTCCGTTTGAAGAATTTGTCCGCTCGATTCCAAATATGACACTAATTAACGTGTTTGAAGTGCCACCATTAGATGGGAACATTTTAATGGAAATTAACCCGAACATCGCGTATTCAATGTTAGATCGTTTAATGGGCGGTGACGGAGAAAGTCATAGCAACGTCGATAATTTAACTGAAATTGAAACGAAAATTATGACGAATTTATTTGAGCGTGCGTTTGATAACTTACGTGAAGCGTGGGAAAACGTCGCTGAAATTGATCCGATTTTAGTGGAATTAGAAGTAAATCCACAGTTTTTACAAATGATTTCACCAAACGAAACGGTTATTGTTATTTCACTTAATACTGTAATCGGCGAAACAAGTGGTATGATTAACATTTGTATTCCACACGTTGTATTAGAGCCAATCGTACCGAATTTATCGGTGCGTTACTGGATGCAATCAAATACGAAGCAAATGTCACCAGAACAGCAGCGTGCATTAGAACTTCGTGTAAAACAAGCATCATTACCAGTCATTACAGAGCTTGGTCAAACCGATATTTCGATTCAAGACTTTTTAACGATGCAAGTTGGTGATGTGCTACAATTGAACCAGAAAATAGACGACCCGCTGATTGTTAAAGTTGGTACGTTACCGAAATTTACAGCACAGCCTGGTAAGTCCGGCAGCAAAATGGCTGTTCAAATTTTAGATCCATTGAAAGGAGCTGACGAACATGAGTGATGACATGCTTTCACAAGAAGAAATTGAAGCCCTATTACGAGGGGAAACCGTGGATAAACCACTAGGAGATGAATCGTCAGATAAAGATGATTTGCATATTAATGACTTTTTAACAGTAATGGAGCAAGATGCATTAGGTGAGGTAGGGAATATTTCATTCGGTAGCTCAGCAACAGCATTATCTGCACTATTAGGTCAAAAGGTAGATATTACAACACCGAGCTTAGCGATGATCAATCGCAATCGCTTAGAAGAAGAATTCCCACATCCGTACGTAGCCGTTCAAGTAGAGTATACGACAGGCTTATCTGGTATGAACTTACTTGTTATTAAGCAATCAGATGCGGCGATTATTGCAGACTTAATGCTTGGTGGCGACGGTTTAAGCCCAAGTGCGGACTTAACGGAAATTCAATTATCAGCAGTGCAAGAAGCAATGAATCAAATGATGGGCTCGGCGGCGACATCAATGTCTACAATGTTCAATCAGAAGGTAGATATTTCTCCGCCGACGATCGATTTAATGAATATTTCACAAAATGAAGGCCGCGATAACATCCCTGCGGAAGACTTATTAGTGAAGATTTCGTTCCGTTTACGCATCGGTGAATTAATTGATTCGAACTTAATGCAACTTTTACCTTTGAACTTTAGTAAAAAAGTCGTAAAATCATTAATGGGGGAACCTGATGGAATTGAAAGTGCGGTTGAAGTAGCACCACAGCCAGAGCCAGTTATCCAACAAGCACCACCAGTTCAAGAACAACCGATGTATCAGCAACCACCAATGCAAGACCCGATGCAGCAGCAACCAATGTATCAACAACCGATGCAACAGCAGCCAATGTATCAACAACCGATGCAACAGCAGCCGATGTACCAACAACCGATGCAGCAGCAACCAATGTATCAACAGCCGCCAGTAAATGTACAGCAGGCACAATTCACGAATTTTAATGCGCCGCAACTTTCTGCTGGAGAATCACAAAATTTAAATATGCTACTTGATATCCCGTTACAAGTGACAGTTGAGCTAGGTCGTACGAAGCGCTCAGTAAAAGAAATTTTAGAGCTAACAGGAGGCTCTATTATTGAACTGGATAAACTTGCCGGTGAACCCGTAGATATTTTAGTGAACAGTCGCTTAATTGCAAAAGGTGAAGTCGTTGTTATTGATGAAAACTTTGGCGTGCGTATTACAGACATCGCAAGTCCAACAGATCGCTTAAATAATTTACGATAGTTTAAATTGGAGGAATTAATTATGGGTAATCGAATTCTAATCGTTGATGACGCAGCATTCATGCGTATGATGATTAAAGACATCTTAACGAAAAATGGTTATGAAGTTGTAGGTGAAGCAGCCGATGGTATTCAAGCGGTTGAAAAGTACAATGAATTAAAGCCAGATTTAGTAACAATGGATATTACAATGCCGGAAAAAGATGGTATTGCTGCATTAAAAGAAATTAAATCAGCACACCCAGGTGCAACAATTATTATGTGTTCTGCAATGGGCCAACAAGCGATGGTAATCGATGCGATTCAAGCAGGAGCAAAAGATTTTATCGTAAAGCCTTTCCAAGCTGACCGCGTAATTGAAGCGATTCAAAAAGCTTTAGGTTAATCCGATGCATGCACGAATGATTTTGAAGCGAGTTAGAGCGATAGCATTGTTAGCTGTTTTAATGATGATTGCTTTCGGAGCACCTATACATAGTCAAGCTTCAGTAAGTGATGCCATTAACGCGACGAACGAATGTGAACAAAATCCAGACGTTGCATGCCCAGATACTACACCTTCAGCTGCCGAAATGGAATCTCCGTCGGCAGCTGTTGGTTTTAATGCATGGGATTACATTAAAATGATGCTCGCTTTTGGCGTTGTCATCGTTTTATTGTTCCTTGTGTTGAGGTTCTTAAAGAAACAAACACAGCAAGTACAGCAAAATGCATTAATGCAAAATTTGGGCGGTGTGTCGGTTGGGCAGCAAAAATCGATTCAGCTCGTAAAAGTAGGTAACAAAATGATGTTAATTGGTGTTGGTGATAACGTGCAATTACTGCGTGAAGTGACGGACGAGGATGAGATTGCCGAGTTGCAAGCGATTCACGAGTCACAGCAGCTGTTTGGCGATACAACACCGTATGTGGTGAAAGTTATGCGTAACTGGATGAATAAAAAAGAAGCTGCTCCGACAGAAGAGTTCGGGTCAGTATTAAATAAACGATTAGAAGAAATTAAGAAGGATCGAGCGAAAGATCTTGAGGCATGGCGTAATGAGGAGGAGGATCACAACAAATGAATGAGTTTATCGGTTTGTTCGCCGAAAGTGATCCGGCAAACGTTTCCACCTCAGTAAAGCTACTGTTATTGTTAACCGTTTTATCGTTAGCACCAAGTCTTTTAATTTTAATGACATCGTTTTTACGTATTGTCATCGTGTTATCATTTGTCAGAACGTCATTAGCGACAGGGCAAATGCCGCCTAACCAGGTAATTATTGGGTTGGCGTTATTTTTAACGTTCTTTATTATGACGCCAGTGTTTACTGAAGTGAATGAAGAGGCGCTACAGCCGTTGTTTGCCGAGGAGATTGGTATTGAGGAGGCGTATGAGCGTGCTGCAGTTCCGTTCAAGGAGTTTATGGCAGGGCATACACGTCAGCAAGATTTAGAACTGTTTTTAGAATATAATCAAGCAGAAGCACCAGAATCGGTGGAGGATATACCGCTGACGATGCTCGTGCCGGCTTTCGTTATTAGTGAATTGAAAACAGCGTTCCAAATGGGCTTCATGGTATTTATACCGTTCATCGTAATTGATATGATCGTAGCCGGTACATTAATGGCGATGGGTATGATGATGTTACCGCCTGTTATGATTTCTCTACCATTTAAAATTTTATTATTCGTGTTAGTTGATGGCTGGTATTTAATTATGAAATCGCTACTCGTGAGCTTCTAGGAGGAGTAACAACAATGTCTCAAGAAATGGTTGTAACAATTGCAGAACAAGCCGTGTGGATGATTTTAATTGTTGCGGGTCCTCTTATGCTCATTGCATTAGCAGTCGGTTTAGCAGTAAGTATTTTCCAAGCGACAACATCAATCCAAGAACAAACGCTAGCATTCGTACCGAAAATTGTTGCTGTATTAGTTGGCATGGTATTTTTCGGGCCGTGGATGCTGTCACAAACGACAAGTTATTTTTATGATGTGTTTAATAACTTAACGCGTTACATAGGGTGAGTAGATGGAAGAACTAGTACCGAAGATTACGATATTTTTATTAATAGTTGCTCGATTGACCGCGTTTTTTGCGACAGTGCCATTCTTTTCGTATCGAACAATTCCGTCACAAGCTAAAATTGCCGTTCCAATCGTTTTAGCGTGGACGATGTATTATACGATTTCACCAGGTGTAGAAATTGCATTTGATGGCACGTACGCTTTATACGTACTAAAAGAAGTTGTCGTCGGTTTGAGTATTGGACTTGTCGCCTATTTAATTTTATCTGCGGTGCAAATTGCTGGTGGATTAATCGACTTCCAAATGGGTTTTGCGATTGCGAACATTATTGATCCGCAAACTGGTGCGCAAAGTCCAATTATGGGTCAGCTTTTTAACGTGTTGACGCTGCTTGTATTACTATCGATTAATGGACACCATTTATTGCTTGATGGTATTTATTATAGCTATGAATACATTGCGCTTGACCAGCTGGCACTAAATACAGGCGATGAGAATTTTGCGGTATTTGTCATGCAAATGATGACGACGTTGTTTGCAATTGCGTTTCAAATGTCAGCACCCGTTGTCGCCGCATTATTTTTAGTAACACTCGCGCTTGGTATTATTGGGAAGACTGTACCACAAATGAACATTTTCGTTGTCGGTTTCCCGATTAAAATTGTAGCGGGCTTTATTTTCTTAATTATCGTCATGGGTGTGATGGTAAATGTAATGCGTCACTTGATTGAAGTAGCAATTTACGGTATGCGAGATTTTATGACGATTTTAGGTGGGTTGTAGTATGGAATTATTACTGCGTTTAGACTTGCAATTTTTCGCAGGGGAAAAAACTGAAAAAGCGACGCCGAAAAAACGTCAAGATTCTCGTAAAAAAGGTCAAGTATTAAAAAGTCAGGACGTAACGGCAGCTATTTTATTACTCGTGATGTTTATTGGCTTATTTTTTATTGCGCCGATGATGCAGGGGCGCGTGTTAAATATTATACGTGAGGCAATGGAGACGTATGTATTAACAGAAGATTTGTCTATTGAGTCAACGATGAAACTATACACAACGTTTTTAGTTGAAATGGCAATCATCGTTGTACCAATAATGGCAATAGGTGTGTTTGCTGGTATTGCGGCGAACTTAGTACAATTCGGATTTTTATTTACCGTTCATCCATTAAAGCTTGATTTAAAGAAAATGGATCCGATTAAAGGGATTAAAAAGATTTTTTCCGTACGTGCACTCGTCGATTTGGTGAAATCTCTTTTAAAAATTGCCCTTATTGGTACAGCGACGGTCGTCGTAATCTGGATTTATTTAGAGGACGTATTAAAGCTTGCCTTTATGGATCCACAAGATACGATGTCGATGATTGCAATGTTAACTGGCATTATGGGAATCGTTTCCGCGCTTGTATTATTATTCATTTCCGTTATCGATTATTTTTACCAACGATACGATTATGAGAAAAATTTAAAAATGTCAAAGCAAGATATTAAAGATGAGCATAAAAACGTAGAGGGTGACCCACAAGTAAAAGGGAAAATTAAGCAAAAGCAACGTGAAATGGCAATGCGCCGTATGATGCAAGAAGTACCAAATGCAGACGTTGTTATTACGAACCCAACACACTATGCCATCGCGTTAAAATATGATGGTGATACAATGGAAGCACCTCGTGTTGTGGCAAAGGGGACAGATTTTGTCGCACAAAAGATTAAACTCATTGCGAAGCAGCACGATGTTGTCATGGTAGAAAACCGACCACTCGCACGCGCTATGTATGACCAAGTCGAAATTGGTGATGCAGTGCCAGAGGAGTTTTTCAAAACGGTCGCAGAAATTTTAGCGTATGTGTACCGGATTAAGCGAAAAATTTAAGCTAAAACGAACGAAGAAGCGACTACTGTTAAACGTAGGAGCGGTTCACAGTATGTAATCAGGAGGGGCATGTATGAAATTTAGTGATTTGGGCGTCTTAGGTGCGGTTATTTTAATCGTAGCCATGCTTATTATCCCTCTTCCAACTTGGCTGTTAAGTTTTTTAATCATCATTAACATTACGTTAAGTTTGATTGTATTATTAACAGCGATGAATATGAAAGAAGCGCTTGACTTCGCAATTTTCCCATCCGTCATTTTATTATTAACATTATTCCGTTTAGGGTTAAGTATTTCAACAACACGTGCCATTTTAGCAGAAGGTGACGCAGGTGATGTTGTTGATACGTTTGGTAACTTCGTAACGGGCGGTAATATTGTTGTCGGTCTCGTTGTATTCGCCTTGCTTGTAATCGTTCAGTTCCTCGTTATTACGAAAGGTTCTGAACGTGTTGCAGAGGTAGCAGCGCGATTCACATTAGATGCGATGCCAGGGAAGCAAATGAGTATCGACGCAGATTTAAACGCAGGTATGATTTCAGAAGCGCAAGCGCGTGAACGCCGTGCGAAAGTATCTGGCGAGGCAGACTTTTACGGAGCGATGGACGGTGCGACAAAGTTCGTAAAAGGGGATGCGATTGCGTCCATTATTATGGTATTTATCAACTTAATCGTCGGGATGGTCATTGGTATGATGCAACTCGGTCTTGAGTTTGGTGAAGCCGCTACGCAGTTCTCGCAGTTAACAGTCGGGGACGGTTTAGTATCACAAATTCCAGCGTTACTTATTTCAACAGCAACAGGTATCGTTGTAACGCGTGCAGCATCTGAAGGTAACTTAGGTGCAGACATTATGAAGCAGTTATTTTCACAATCAAAGCTGTTATACGTAGCAGCGGCGTCAATTGCTTTATTAGGTTTAGTAACACCACTGCCAGATTGGATTACGTTACCAATTGCAGCAGTACTTGCGATTACGGCGTTTATGACAGACCGTAGCCAAAAAGAATCAATTGAAGAAATTCAAGAAATTGAAGAAGAAGTGGCGACTGATACGATGAAGAGTCCAGAAAATGTAGTGAACTTATTAAGTGTTGACCCAATTGAATTTGAATTTGGTTATGGTTTAATTCCACTCGTTGATACAGCGCAGGGCGGAGATTTACTTGACCGCGTCGTGATGATTCGTCGTCAGCTAGCATTAGAGCTTGGGATAGTGATTCCAGTTGTACGTATTCGCGATAACATTCAGCTTCAACCGAACGAGTACCGCATTAAAATTAAAGGCAATGAGCTAGCGCGTGGTGAGTTATTACTTGATCACTACTTAGCGATGAGCCCAGGTGATGATGATTCAATCGAAGGTATTGATACAATTGAGCCGTCATTTGGTTTACCAGCGAAGTGGATCACAGAGCAAGTCAAAGAAGATGCTGAAATGTATGGTTATACAGTGGTTGACCCACCAAGTGTTGTGTCGACACATTTAACTGAAATTATTCGTGCAAACGCAGCAGAGCTACTTGGTCGTCAAGAAACGAAGCAGCTTGTTGATCACCTACGCGAAACACATAGCATTTTAGTAGAAGAATTAACACCTTCTCCATTATCGATTGGTGAAATTCAAAAAGTGCTTGGTCGCTTACTACAAGAAAATGTATCTGTACGTAATTTACCGGTTATTTTTGAAACGATGGCAGATTACTCGAAGCTTACGAGTGATACCGATATTTTAACAGAGTATGTGCGTCAAGCATTAGCGCGTCAAATTACGGCGCAGCATACGAACGGCCAATCGACGCTAAAAGTTATTACGATTTCTGGTAGAATTGAAAAAATGCTAGCAGATAGCATTCAACAAACAGAACACGGCAACTATTTAGCAATGGATCCACAAGACTCACAAAACATTTTAGAAGCAGTGGCAAAAGAAGTAGAGCGCGTATCGTTCATGGAGCAGTCGTCGATTTTACTATGCTCACCAGCTGTGCGTATGTATTTACGACAATTAACAGAGCGTTACTTCCCACAAATTCCTGTCCTATCATATAATGAACTAGATGCAGCAATTGAAATTCAAAGTGTTGGGATGGTGAATGTAGAATGAGGATGAAAAAGTTTACGGCTGAAACGATGCCGGAAGTAATGAAAAAAGTACGTGCTGAGCTGGGTGATGATGCAGTTATCATCAACCAGCGCATCGTCAAACAAAAAAAATTACTCGGCTTAATGTCGTCAAAAACGTTTGAAGTGACAGCAGGTATTGATGATGTCGAGCTACCAGTGAAGCAAGTGAAAATAAAAGCATCGTTGCCAACAGAAATTGTAAAATCAGCAAAGCAAGCTGAGGAAAAGGCAGATGCCCAAGCAGAGGCGCTACGTAATGAGCTGGCCGATGTAAAGGCAATGCTACAAGGCTTAACGCGTCAGCAGCAAGCAGTTCAATACCCAGCAGCGTTAACGAGCGTGTTAGCGAAATTAAAAAAGCAAGAGCTAGACGAAGAGCTCATCACAGCTATTGGTGATGAGCTTTTCAATCATATTGAGAAAAAGCGTGTACAAGCAACGATAGAAGCACTACAAAAGGAAGCGGCTTCTATATTGCGTAAAAAGCTAGCGCACTTACCGATGGGCGGCTTCAGTGAATCAAAAAAATTTATCCAACTGCTCGGGCCGACTGGTGTAGGAAAGACGACGACCATTGCGAAAATTGCGGCGCGTACATCACTTGAGCAAAAGAAAAAGGTTGGCTTTATGACAACTGATACGTACCGAATTGCGGCGATTGAGCAGTTAAAGACGTACGCGGGGTTATTACAAGCACCTGTTGAGATTATTTATTCGATATCTGATTATGAGCAGGCGACAAAAAACTTAGCTCGTCAAGACATTGTGTTTGTTGATACAGCTGGGCGCAACTATAAAGAAAAACGCCACGTTGAAGAAATTACTAAGTTGTTAAATTTCCATGAACAAATGGAAACGTATGTCGTGCTATCTTCTACGATGAAACAGCAAGATTTATGCGATGTGATCGATCAATTTGCGAACATACCTTATGAAAAGTTTATATTTACGAAGCTTGACGAAACGAATTCTATTGGCACAATTATTAATTTAATGGTTAAATATAATAAAGGTCTTTCTTACTATACTTCTGGGCAAGAAGTACCCGAAGATATTGAGGAAGCATCTTTAGATCGTTTAATCGCATTGTTATTCTAAGGAGAGCATGAATGAGGGATCAAGCAGAAAACTTACGCAGGAAATTGCTGCAAAGCCAAGGTAAATTAGGTCGCTCAGTCGCGGTAGTCAGCGGCAAAGGAGGCGTTGGTAAAAGTAATTTTACAACGAATTTCTCATTAGAGCTTGTTAGAAGAGGGAAAAGAGTCATTATTGTTGATATGGACATTGGCATGGGGAATATTCATATTTTAATTGGGAAAAGCGCTTCGTATAGTTTGAAGGATTACTTAGAAGGTAATAAGTCACTAGAGGAAGTTATGTTAACGAGAGAAGACGGCTTATGCTACATTTCTGGAGGATCAGGAATGTCGACGTTGCTTCAATGGACGGATACACAATTTGAGAAGCTCATTGAAGCATTTGAGTACTTGCAGCAGCAGTTTGATTATATTGTATTTGATATGGGCGCAGGTGCGACGAATTGGTCTTTAGATTTACTCGTTTCGGTCGATGATATAGTTGTTATTACGACTTCAGAACCAACATCGATTACAGATGCTTATTCCATGATGAAATATATTTATTTGAAGGATGCACAAAAAAACTTCTATTTAATTTGTAACCGTGTGTACGATGCTGAGGAAGGGCGCGAAACATTACAGCGTTTGCGCACTGTAATGACAAACTTTTTACATAAAGAGGTCACGGTGCTTGGTTCATTGCCAGAAGAACCGCTTGTGCGCAAAGCTGTACAGCGTCAAGTACCGTTTTCAGAGCTTTACCCGAACGCACCGATTACACGGAAACTACAACAAATTGTGACGGCCTTTACAGAGCATCGAGCAGAAGAAGTACATGCGCCTGCAAAAGGGAGCAAGCTATTAACAAAATTACGTTCAATTTTTTTGAAAGGTCGTGATTAGGTGAGTTTGTCAAAAAAAAAATTATTAATTGTTGATGATTCTGCCTTTATGCGGAAATTAATTAGCGATTTTTTTCAAAATCATCCAACAATCGAAGTGGTCGGCTCTGCACGTAACGGTAAAGATGCGCTCGTTAAAATTGAGCAGCTACGTCCAGACGTTGTGACGATGGATGTAGAGATGCCAATTATGAACGGCTTAGAAGCGGTGAAGCAAATTATGGATACGCAGCCAGTACCGATTGTCATGCTGTCAAGTACGACGCAGCAAGGGGCAGAAAATACGTTAATTGCGATGGAAAATGGAGCAGTGGATTTTATCGCGAAGCCAAGTGGTACGATTTCTCTTGATTTACATAAAATTCAAGAAGAACTCGTTCAAAAAATTGAGCAAGCTGTCAATGTTCCTATGCGCAATTTACGTAAAATGTCAACAAGCTATGCGCCGCGTACAACAGCAACACCGATACCGCCGAAGCCGAGAACACCGCAAGCACCGATTTTACCTGTGCGAAAGCCTGTCGTGCCACAGCCTGTTGTCACAAATCATACAGCTCAAAAATGGTCGCGTACATCGAAGAAAATCATCGTTATTGGCACATCTACTGGTGGACCACGAGCATTACAAGATGTCATTACGAAAATTCCAGCCTCTGTGCAAGCGCCAATTTTAATTGTGCAGCACATGCCAGCTGGGTTTACGAAATCGCTTGCGAACCGACTAAATCAGCTAAGTGCCATCCAAGTAAAAGAAGCCGAACACGGTGATATTTTACAAAACGGCACAGCATACATAGCGCCTGGTGGGTATCATTTGAAATTACGTAAAGTTGGCATGTCATTTGGTATCGTACTTGATAATGAGGAGCCACCGAAGTCAGGGCATCGTCCATCTGTTGATATTATGTTTGAAAGCGTAAGTCAATACGCAGATTTTGATAAAGTGGCAGTCATTATGACCGGTATGGGACATGATGGCGCACAAGGCTTGAAGGCATTAAAAAAGAGTGGCACAGTAATGGCAATTGCAGAATCTCAAAATACATGCATTGTGTATGGTATGCCAAAAGCAGCCGTAGAAACACAGCTTGTCGACGAAATAGCAGATGTTGATAATATTGCACAAACGATTATGAAATATGTACCTTAAAGGGGGCCCTTTAGATGGAAGTGAATCAATACTTAGAAATGTTCATCGATGAGAGTAAAGAGCATTTACAATCATGTAATGAGCATTTACTAGACTTAGAAAAAAATCCGAACGACTTAGCAATTGTAAGTGAAATTTTCCGTTCTGCGCATACGTTAAAAGGTATGGCGGCAACGATGGGCTTTGAGGATTTAGCAGATTTAACACATAAGATGGAAAACGTTTTAGATGCGATTCGTAATGCGAAAATTATCGTAACATCAGACATTTTAGACGTTGTATTTGAATCAGTAGATCATTTAGAAGAGATGGTCAACGATATTGCAGGCGGCGGAGATGGGAAGCGCGATGTTTCACAAACAGTTGAAAAGCTAAAACGTATCGAAGCGCAAGAGCCAATCGATGAGCCTGTTGCACCAGCAGCTACTGTAGAAGTTGAGCAAGCAGTTGAGTCAAAATTAAGCTTTGATACATTTGAAAAAACGGTTATTAACCAATCGTTTGACCAAGGCTTTACAGTGTATGAAATTTACGTGAAGCTACGCGACGATTGCTTATTAAAAGCAGCGCGTGTGTTCATGGTGTTTGAAATTTTAGAGAAGCTCGGCGAAGTCATTAAAGCAGTACCGACTGTGGAAAGATTAGAAGAAGAGCAATTCGATAGCGAGTTTTACGTAGCGTTTGTATCGAAATCAGATACGGCGACAGTGCAAGATAAGCTATTAAAAGTATCAGAAGTAGAGCTAGTGGAAGTGACACCGGTTACGAAGGCACAATTTAATATGCCTGAGGAAGTGGAAGAAGCAGCACAACCTGCACCAACGCCTGTTCAGCAAGTAGAACCGGTTGCAGCACCAATAGCGCCACCAGCTGTAGAGGATAAAAAAGCGCCGACGAAAGCACCAGCAGCGATGAGTAAAACGATTCGTGTAAACATTGAGCGTTTAGATATTTTAATGAACTTATTTGAGGAGCTTGTTATTGATCGTGGACGTTTACAATCAATCTCAAGTGAAGTAAACCATAGTGAATTAACAGAAACGGTTGAGCGTATGAGCCGTACGATGGGTGATTTACAAACAATCGTATTAACGATGCGCATGGTTCCAGTTGAAACAGTATTCAACCGCTTCCCGAAAATGGTTCGTCAAATTTCACGCGACTTAAACAAAAAGATTCGCTTAGATGTCATCGGTGCAGAAACAGAGCTTGACCGTACTGTAATCGATGAAATTGGTGACCCACTTGTACATTTAATTCGTAACTCAGTGGATCACGGGATTGAGTCTCCTGAAGTGCGTCGTGCAAACGGCAAGCCAGAAGAAGGGATTGTACAACTTCGTGCATTCCATAGCGGTAACCACGTATTCATCGAAATTGAAGATGATGGTGCGGGCGTAAACCGTGAAAAAGTATTAGGTAAAGCGATTGCTCGTGGCTTAGTTGCACCAGAAGTAGCACCGTCGTTATCAGATAAGCAAGTAGCTGAGTTCATCATGGCAGCAGGCTTCTCGACAGCGGACGTTATTTCAGACATTTCTGGTCGTGGTGTAGGGCTAGACGTAGTAAAAACGACAATCGAATCACTCGGTGGTCAAATTTCAATCGATTCAACGCAAGGAAAAGGATCGACATTCTCGATTCAATTACCGTTAACGTTATCGATCATTTCGGTAATGCTTGTTGAAATCGAAAAAGAAATTTATGCGATTCCATTATCATCAATTATCGAAACGTCTATTATTCGCACGTCAGATATTTTAAATGCGCATAACCAAAAAGTAATTGATTTCCGTGGCAAAGTTGTACCGCTTGTGTTCTTAGAGGAAATTTTTGAAGTGCCGCGTACAGAGCCAGTAAACGACGGTTTCCATTCAGTTGTCATTGTGCGTAAAAATGATAAGCTTGCAGGTCTTGTTGTTGATTCGTTCATCGGTCAGCAGGAGATTGTATTAAAATCTTTAGGAAATTACTTAACAAATATTTTTGCCATTTCAGGTGCAACAATTTTAGGTAACGGTAAAGTAGCGTTAATTGTTGACTGTAATGCATTAATTAAGTAAGGCGGGGTGAATGACATGACAAACACAACAGAAGTTGAATCAATGAAAGTAATCGTCTTTCAATTAGCGGATAAAGAGTATGCGGTGCCGGTTGCGCAAGTACGAGGCATTGAGAAACTAATGCACATTACACGCGTTCCGAAAACACCACATTACGTGAAAGGTGTTATTAACTTACGCGGTGTCGTAACGCCAATTATTGATTTACGTGAGCGCTTTAGCTTACCGTTACCAGCAGACGAGGAAACGACACGTATTATTATTATTCAATTAGAAGATATGGAAGTCGGATTCGTTGTCGATTCTGCAAATGACGTATTAGACATTGCAATGGACACAATTGAGCCGCAACCAGAAGTCGTTGGATCATACGAGGAAGAGTTCATTTCAGGTGTAGCGAAAATTGATAAGCGTTTATTAATTTTATTACATTTAGAAAAAGTACTCATTATGTAGTAAAGTAGGCGATATTATGACCGAAGAAACGTCCATTACGTCGCTCCATTTAGATGTATTAAAAGAGGTTGGCAACATCGGCGCTGCACATGCAGCGACGGCGTTGTCCGACCTTTTACAAAAAAAGATTGATATGCATGTTCCGAGTGTTCAGACGGTATCGTTTGAAGAAATGATGGAACTAGCAGGTGGAGCAGAAGAAGTTGTAGTTGGAATTTTCCTTCGTATTGAAGGCGATGCAGATGGAAGTATGTTTTTCATATTACCTGTAGAACAAGCGAATCACTTTATTCGTGGTTTAATTCATGATGACACATTTGATTTATACAATCCACCTGTGTCAGAGCTTGGATTATCGGCGATGCAAGAGATGGGCAATATTTTATCAGGGTCGTATTTATCTGCATTATCTGATTTTACAGGGCTAAAGTTATATCCAACTGTACCAGGGTTGAGTATTGATATGTTCGGAGCAATTATTAGCATCGGTTTAATTGATTTATCATATGTGACAGATCAAGTAATTGTTATTAATACGTCAATCTTTGAAGAAAGCGAGGAAGTACGTCAGTCGTTAAAAGGAAATTTCTTTTTATTGCCGGATCCTCAAACTTTTATGAAAATTTTTAAGGCGCTTGGGGTAGCGTAATATGCTAACGAATAACCAAGTTGTGAAAGTAGGCATTGCTCAAATGGATGTAGCAAAAGAGCCTTTAACGATCCGAACATCGGGATTAGGTTCATGTGTTGGAGTGGTGCTGTATGATGAATCAAAAAAAATCGCAGGACTTGTCCATGTGATGTTGCCAGATTCTGCGCTTAATCGTACGACACAAATCAACGAAGCTAAATTTGCCGATACAGGTGTAGTGGCAATGGCGGATATATTAAAAAGACAAGGCGCGTTACGTTTGAAGGCAAAAATCGCGGGAGGTGCGCAGATGTTTCAGTTTTCATCGGATAAAGATTCGATGCGCATTGGTCCAAGAAATGTCGAAGCTGTGAAAGCACAGCTGCGCAAATTGGCTATTCAACTAGTAGCAGAAGATACTGGTGGCAATAGCGGACGAACTATTGAATTTGATCCAACGACGTCAATTTTGCATATTCGCACAGTGAATCAAGGAGTGAAACAGCTATGACGTTATATGGAAGTATTTTTTATAATTGCTGGATTGCATTGGCTGCATTTTCCGTGCATTTTTTCCTTGCCATGCAATCGCCTTATGTGACACCAAACGTGTTATTTGGTAGCTTTGCAACAGCAATTATTGCCTTTTTTGCAGCATACATTATTCGTTACATTATTTCATATGCGATGTATACACCAGAACCAGCAACGGATGAAGATGCATTGAGCGCTCAACAGCAAGAGGACGCATTAAACATGCAAGACAACAATTCAACCGTTGAGTTTAATGATGAAAACTCCGAAGAAATCGCGGAAGTTGTACGAACGATGTTGAATAAAGAGGAGCCGACAGTGGCGAAATGATAAAGTACTACAGTATTATTTACTGTAGTCTTTTTCTTTTTTACGGGTTATGATTCAAGAAAGTGGGTTCATCATCGTAAGCTGGGGTTGACGTTTGAACATGAATGTTGCTTGGAACAAGAGGCGGACTCCAGGCTCAAGCCACGCTCGCGGAAAGCCTGCCTCGATGTGAAGAGCCGACTAATAAAACACTAAAATACATTCACCATCTATATAGTAATGATGAGCTGTTTGAAGTTGAAAAAAATTTGATATTTTTGGTCGGAAAAAGGGGTATAAGAAAAGAAAAAAGAAAAATATATGACATTTTTCGGAAAAAAATTATCGTGCAGCTATATGTTTAGCACAAATTACGTAAGGTAAAATAGAAAGTTGTATGTTACATTTGATATAATAGACGGAAAGGATTCATGAAGGAAGAGGTGGTTTCATGACTCAAGCAAAATCCGAAGAACAAAAGCTTTGGATGCGTTGGGCAAAAGACAAAGACCCACTAGTTGGCGATATTTTAGTGAAAAAATATACGCCTCTCGTTTCTTATCATGTGCAACGCATAGCAGCAGGCTTGCCTAAAAATGTATCACGAGATGATTTAACGAGCTTAGGGATGATGGGGTTATTTGATGCGTTAAATAAATTTGATATTCAGCGAGATTTAAAGTTCGATACGTATGCATCGTTTCGTGTACGTGGTGCGATTATTGATGGCTTGCGAAAAGAGGACTGGCTACCGCGTTCAGCACGTGAAAAAGCGAAGAAGCTTGATGTGCAGATTGAATCGCTTGAGCAGCAATTAATGCGTCACGTAACACCAGAAGAAATTGCAGCGCATGCGAATTTATCGGTGGATGAAGTGTATCAAACGGTGCAGGAGCATTTCTTCTCGAATGTATTATCCATTAACGAGCAGTTTGATGACCAAGAAGAAGCAGAAGGGAAGTCATTTGTCATTCGAGATGATACGATGAAAACGCCGGAGCAGCAGGTTGTGAAAACAGAGTTAATTCAGGATTTAATGGAAAATATCGGGAAGTTAAATGAGAAGGAACAGCTTGTGCTAAGTTTATTTTATACAGAGGAATTAACGTTAACGGAGATTGGTGACATTTTAGGGTTATCGACGTCGCGTATTTCGCAAATCCATTCAAAAGCGTTATTTAAGTTACGCAAGCTACTCATGACAGAAATGTTAAATGCGTAAGGGGTTGATTGTATGAGTTTAAAAGCAGTCGAATTGCAAATTGCGATTCCAAAAACATTTGATGCAGGAAAAGTCGTTGAGCAACAGCAGCAGCACATTGCGAACCAGCAGATGCATGCCAATGAAGCGTTGAAGCGAGAAGTCGAGCGTCAGCAAACAATCGTCAATGAAACAGAAGGATTAATGAACATTGACGGTGATGAGGAAAAAAAGCGTGAGCAAGAGCGTGAAGAGCAAGAGCGTAAAAAGCAGCTTGCATTAGCAAAGAAAAAAGCGAAGCATCCGTTCAAAGGGAATTTTGTCGATTTCAGTGGATGATATTGCATATGAAAATAAACAAAGAAAGCGAGGTGACAACTGTTTCCGAAACAAGTAACTGCTTGTGTACGTAACAGTAAAGTATGATTGCAGCAATCGTCGCCTTATTTATTTTAGTCATCATCGCATTTGCGGTCATTTTAATGCTGTACATGAAAGTGTCTCAGCTAAAAGGGCTAGAGAAAAAACAGCAAATTATGATGCGTGAGATGGATCAGCTTGTGAGCGCATATTTAGTCGAGATGCGTGAGGAAAATAATCGTCTGTTAGGAGAGCTTCAGCAAACGAAACCAAAATCGATTTTCAATGAGCCGATTCAGCCGGTGAAAAAACCGGCCGCGCCGTACGTACCGCCAATTCCAGAAGAAGCGGTCGTTGTGGAAACGACATTTGACAAGCCAGTTGTGCCAAAGAATGTGGTGGCAAATGCGTATATGAGCCAGCCACCGAAAAAGAAAAAGAAGACGTTTGATGAGGCATTGCAACAAGCTGTGCCGATTCATCCGCCGACAAGTGAAGTGCATGCCCTCGCAGCAGAAGGTAAGAGCATTGAGGAAATTGCGCGTACACTTGGTAAAGGGAAAACAGAGGTTGAGTTATTATTAAAGTTCCGTGCGTAAAATGGTTGCGCACGGCTTTTTTTTATGCTATATTGGTTAACGGTAATAATTACATTACACACGCATTTTGATGTAGTAAGTGGTGCCTTCTTGCTGGAGGTTGCTTGTTGCAAATGAAAAATGCGGAGGAAATTAACCAAAACTTAGGAGGAAATACTCATGTCAGTAATTTCAATGAAACAATTACTTGAAGCTGGTGTACATTTCGGTCACCAAACTCGTCGTTGGAACCCAAAAATGAAGAAATTCATCTTCGTTGAGCGTAACGGGATCTACATCATCGACTTACAAAAAACAGTTAAAAAATTAGAAGAAGCTTACGACTTCATGCGTCAAGTTGGTCAAGACGGTGGTAAAGTTTTATTCGTTGGTACGAAAAAACAAGCACAAGAAGCGATCAAAGAAGAAGCAGAACGTTCAGGCAACTACTACATTAACCAACGTTGGTTAGGTGGTACTTTAACAAACTTCGGTACAATCCAAAAACGTGTTGCTCGTATGAAGCAAATCGAAAAAATGGAAGAAGATGGTACTTTCGAAGTATTACCGAAAAAAGAAGTTATCCAACTTAAAAAACAACACGAGCGCTTAGTTAAATTCTTAGGCGGTATCCGTGATATGACTGCAATTCCAGATGTAATGTACGTGGTTGACCCACGTAAAGAGCGTATCGCAGTTGCAGAAGCACGTAAACTTAACATCCCTCTAGTTGGTATTGTTGATACTAACTGTGATCCAGATGAAATCGACTACGTGATTCCAGCGAACGACGATGCTATCCGCGCTGTTAAATTATTAACTGCTAAAATGGCTGACGCTTTAATCGAGTCTAAACAAGGTGAAGAAACTGCTGTAGTAGAAGCAACTACTGCTGAATAATTCACTTTTACAAAGGTGATAAGTGGATGAGTCCCTTATCACCTTTTTTTGAAGAAAACGGTTATCCCTTGCTTCTTGTAAGCAAATAGCATATAACTAATAACGATTAGTGTACTTATATTCCAAGGAGGAAATCCAACATGGCAACAATTACTGCTCAATTAGTAAAAGAATTACGTGAAAAAACTGGCGCAGGTATGATGGACTGCAAAAAAGCATTAGTACAAACTGATGGCGACATGGAAGCGGCAATCGACTTCTTACGTGAAAAAGGCTTAGCTGCTGCTGGCAAAAAAGCTGACCGCGTAGCTGCTGAAGGTACTACTTACATTTTAGAAAACGGTAATGAAGCAATTTTAGTTGAAATCAACGCTGAAACAGACTTCGTATCTAAAAATGATAAATTCATCACTTTAGTTGAAGAATTAACTGCTCACCTTTTAGCAACTAAACCAGCTGACGTAGATGCAGCATTAGAAACAGAAATTAACGGTGTGAAAGTTTCTGATTACATCTCTACTGCAATCGCTACAATCGGTGAAAAAATTTCATTACGTCGTTTTGAAATTAAAACAAAAACAGATGCAGACGCATTCGGCGCTTACTTACACATGGGCGGACGTATCGGTGTATTAGTAGTGCTTGAAGGTTCTACTGACGCTGCTGCTGCAAAAGATATTGCTATGCATATCGCTGCAATCAACCCAACATACGTTTCTCGTGACGAAGTTTCTGCTGAAGAAGTAGAGCGCGAGCGCAAAGTATTAACTGAGCAAGCGTTAAATGAAGGTAAACCAGAAAACATCGTAGCGAAAATGGTAGAAGGTCGTCTTGGTAAGTACTTCGAGGACGTTTGTTTATTAGACCAAACTTTCGTTAAAAACTCTGACCAAAAAGTACGTGACTTCGTAGGTTCTACTGGCGGTACAGTAACTGGATTCCAACGTTTTGCTGTTGGTGAAGGTATCGAAAAACGTGAAGATAACTTTGCAGAAGAAGTTATGAGCCAAGTTAAAGGTAACTAATTTCACATTATAAATAGCAGGAATAGGGAACACATTTGCGTGTTCCCTATTTTTCAAGCAATGAAAAGTTACATCTTTTACACAAAACGTAGTAAAATAAAAGAAATGACGGAGGTTTCCTATGAGTGTTCCACAATACAAACGAGTAGTAATTAAGTTAAGCGGCGAAGCGTTAGCAGGCGAAGCAGGCTTTGGTTTATCACCGCAAATCATTAAAGAAGTTGCGAAACAAGTGAAGGAAGTTGTCGACCTTGATGTAGAAGTAGCAGTAGTTGTTGGCGGTGGGAACATTTGGCGCGGAAAGATCGGTAGCGAAATGGGCATGGAGCGTGCATCAGCAGACTACATGGGCATGTTAGCAACAGTTATGAACTCGTTAGCATTACAAGACGCTTTAGAAAAATTAGACATTGAAACGCGCGTGCAATCGTCAATCGTAATGACGCAAGTTGCAGAGCCGTATATTCGTCGTAAAGCTGTTCGTCATTTAGAGAAAAAGCGCGTTGTCATTTTCGCAGCTGGTACAGGTAACCCGTACTTCTCAACAGATACAACAGCCGCATTACGCGCAGCAGAGATTAACGCAGATGCAATTTTAATGGCGAAAAACAATGTCGATGGTGTGTACTCAGCGGACCCTCGTATTGATAAAACAGCAGTGAAGTACGATACATTAACGTACTTAGATGTGATTCAACAAGGATTACAAGTAATGGATTCAACTGCTTCAACATTATGTATGGATAACGATATTCCGTTAATCGTCTTCTCGATTTCAGAAGAAGGTAACATTCGTCGTGCTGTACAAGGAGAAAAAATTGGTACAATTGTTAGGAGGTCTATTTAATGACAAAGGAAATTTTAGCAAACGCAAAAGATAAAATGGAAAAGTCAGTTTCAGCTTTATCACGCCAATTAGCATCAATTCGTGCTGGTCGTGCAAATGCGAGCCTACTTGACCGTATTTCAGTAGATTACTACGGTTCACCAACACCGGTAAACCAAATCGCGGGTATTTCAGTACCAGAAGCGCGTTTATTAGTGATCCAGCCATACGATAAATCTGCTTTAGGTGATATCGAAAAAGCAATCATGAAATCAGATTTAGGTATTACGCCAACGAATGACGGAAACATTATTCGTTTAGCGATTCCGGCATTAACAGAAGAGCGTCGTAAAGATCTTGCAAAACAAGTGAAAAAAGAAGCAGAAGAGGCAAAAGTTGCAGTGCGTAACGTGCGTCGTGATGCGAACGATGATTTAAAGAAAGCTGAAAAAGCTGGCGAAATTACAGAGGACGATTTACGTGGTTACGGTGAAGACATCCAAAAATTAACGGATGATTTCATTACGAAAGTAGATGCAGTCGCAAAAGATAAAGAGCAAGAGTTACTGGAAGTTTAATTTCCAGCGAACTTCTTCCATATGAGGAACGTCCTAATTATTAGGGCGTTCTTTTTATATAGCGCTTTTACCGGCGCAATAAAATCACATGTGTACTATGAATCGGCGAGCCTTTGAAATAAAGGTGTGGCGCAAAACTTCGTGAAACATAAGGTAATTTGCAGTAGATTTTGATATGATAATGAAGTACGTTCGATTTGTAGTCAGTGGAGGAAAAGTAAATGTTAAAAAAATGGTTCGGGAAAACGGAAACGTTGCCGCTAAATGAATCTTTTGAAGAACGTGTACAACAGGCGACTGAGCATACGGTGCCAACGCATATCGCCATTATTATGGATGGTAATGGACGCTGGGCGAAAAAGCGTAACTTGCCGCGTGTTGCAGGGCATCATGAAGGTATGAAAACAGTGCGCAAAATTACACGTTTTGCAGACCGACTTGGCGTCAAGGCGCTAACGGTGTATGCATTTTCAACAGAAAACTGGAAGCGACCACGCACCGAAGTAGAATTTATTATGAAGTTGCCACAAGAATTTTTAGGTGATTTTTTACCAGAGATGATTGAGCGTAACATTCGTGTCGAAACAATCGGGGAGCCAGAGCAATTGCCAGCGCATACGATTAAGTCGTTAACCGAAGCGATGGAGGCAACAAAGCATAATACAGGGCTTGTGTTAACATTTGCACTCAATTACGGCAGTCGTGCTGAAATTATTCAAGCAACGCAAAAGATTGCGCAAGCTGTACAAACAGGTGAGCTGCGCGTAGAAGATATTACGGAACAAACGATGAATGAGGCTTTAATGACGGCGAGCTTACCAGAGCCAGAGCTATTAATTCGCACAAGTGGAGAGGTGCGTTTGAGCAACTTTATGTTATGGCAGCTGGCGTATACAGAGTTCTTCTTTACCGATGTTAATTGGCCAGATTTTTCAGAGGAGCATTTGCTCGAAGCGGTTGAAAGCTTTCAAGGAAGAGATCGTCGCTTTGGGGGATTAAAAGGGGGAGAAGCGTAGTGAAAACACGCATGATCACAGGTGTAGTGGCAGCAGCTTTGTTCATTCCATTTGTGCTATATGGCGGTTTACCTTGGTCGATTTTAGTGTATGCACTTGCAGCGATTTCGATGTATGAATTGCTGAAGATGAAGGATATATCGATTTTCTCAGCGCCAGGCGTCATGGGGACATTGGCGCTATTTGTTTTGCTGTTACCGACAGCATGGGCAGCAAAGTTACAGGAATGGACGACGTATGACAAGCTAGAGCTATTATTTTTAGTTGTGTTAGCATTGCTTGTTTATTCAGTCGTTGTGAAAAATAAATTTACGTTTGATGGCATTGGTTTTATTGTGATGAGCGCGATTTATGTTGGACTTGGTTTCCATTATTTCATTGAAGCGCGTGCAGAAGGTGTCGTGTATTTAATTTTTGCGTTCGTGGTCGTATGGACGACGGATTCAGGGGCGTATTTTACTGGGCGCAAACTAGGGAAGCGTAAACTATGGCCGCATATTTCACCGAATAAAACAGTAGAAGGCTTCGTTGGCGGGATTGTCATTGCGATCATTGCTGCGGTGATGATGGAGCTGATTTATCCGTTCGCACCTTCGTGGACGATGCTCATTATCGTAACGATTATTTGCTCGATTTTCGGACAAATTGGTGATTTAGTAGAGTCTGCCATTAAGCGTCATTACAACGTGAAAGATTCAGGGCGCATTTTACCTGGACACGGTGGTATTTTAGACCGCTTCGACAGTTTATTATTCGTTATACCACTTTTACATTTTTTACACTTTATGTAGTGTCGGAAAGGACTTATAACAGATGAAAAAAATTAGTTTACTCGGTGCAACTGGTTCAATTGGCTTGCAGACGATTGATATTTTAGAGCAACACCCGGATCAATTTCAGCTTGTCGCATTTTCGTCAGGACGCAATATGGAGGCGACGCGCAACATTTTACGTAAGCTCACACCACAGCTCGTGTCGGTTATGACGGCTGACGATGCACAAGCATTACAGCAAGAATTTCCGCAGGTCACGTTTACATATGGAAACGACGGGCTTGTCGAAGTGGCGACGCATCCAGAAACGACGGTGCTTGTCAATGCTGTGCTTGGTAGCGTCGGGCTTGCATCGACGCTTGCGGCCATTCGCATGGGCAAAACAATTGCGATTGCGAATAAAGAAACGCTTGTGACGGCAGGGCATTTAGTGATGAGCGAGGCAAAAAAATACAACGCACCGATTTTACCAGTTGATAGTGAGCATTCTGCGCTATTCCAGTCGATGAACGGCGAGAACACAAAGCGTATTGAACGTTTAATTTTAACCGCTTCTGGTGGCTCGTTCCGCGACAAAACACGTGCGGAGCTTGAAGGCGTAACGGTGAAAGACGCACTGAATCACCCGAACTGGTCGATGGGCGCAAAAATTACGATTGATTCGGCGACGATGATGAATAAAGGGCTTGAAGTAATCGAGGCGCATGTGTTATTTGATATGCCGTATGACAATATTGATGTGTTATTGCACCGCGAGAGCATCATTCACTCAATGGTCGAGTATAGCGATACGAGCGTCATGGCACAGCTTGGCTCACCGGATATGCGCGTGCCGATTCAGTACGCACTTAGCTATCCAGACCGTCTACCCATTGCGAATGCACAGCGCTTAAACTTAGCACAAATTGGTCAGCTGCACTTTAAAGAAGTGGACTTTGATCGTTATCGTGCGCTAAAGCTTGCGTACGATGCAGGGCGTGCAGGTGGAACGGTATTAACGGCGATGAATGCGGCGAACGAAGCGGCAGTTGCATTGTTTTTAGACGAGAAAATTACGTTTTTACAAATCGAGGAGTGCATCGAGCGTGTTATGGATGCGCATGACAACATTTTACTTCCAGATTTAGAGACGATTTTAGCGGTAGATAGTGAGACGAGAAAAATTGTGCAGAGCATGGTAAAATAAGCAAAAGCATTGAGAGATGAGGGTGACAAGTATGCAAACAGTTTTAGCCTTTATCGTCATTTTCGGTGGGCTTGTTTTTTTCCATGAGCTTGGACATTTCTTATTTGCAAAGCGTGCGGGTATTATGGTGCGCGAGTTTGCGATTGGGATGGGACCGAAAATTTTTGGCGTCACAAAGGGCGAAACCATTTATACGATTCGTTTATTGCCAATTGGTGGTTACGTACGTATGGCAGGTGAGGATACAGACAGTGTAGAGCTAAAGCCAGGCTACCGAATTGGTGTCATTTTAAACGATGACAATGAAATTGAAAAAATGTATTTCAACCAAAACAAAACGTATCCGAACATTTATTTTTTAGAAGTAGAGCGTGCGGATTTAAACCGCGAGCTATGGGTTGAAGGCTATAATGAGGACGAGGAGCTTGTGCGCTTTAATGTTGCGCGTAATGCGATTCTCGTTGAAAACGGTGCAGAAACAATTATTGCGCCGTACGATCGCCAGTTTAATTCAAAATCAGTTGGCGCACGTACGATGACGATTTTTGCAGGGCCGTTATTTAACTTTATTTTAGCGTTCTTTATTTTTATGGCACTTGGCTTTATGCAAGGTGTGCCAACGAACGAGCCGATCATTACGAAGGTTGTGCCAGAATCACCAGCAGCAGTTGCGGGTATGGAAGATGGCGACCTTGTAACGAACATTAACGGTACGACCATTTCGGAGTGGAATGACTTAGTTGCTATCGTACAGGAATCACCAAAGGAATCGTTAACGGTAGATGTAGAGCGTGATGGAGCGCCACTTACGTTAACGATGACACCAGAAGTGATGGAGCAAGACGGGCAGCAGTACGGACAAATTGGTGTGCAGTATGCTTCGCCGATGGAACGTATCGTCAACCCACTTGAAGCTGCATGGTACGGCGTTGTATCAACATATGAATGGACAATTCGTATTTTTGAAGCGTTAGGGGACTTAATTACAGGGCAGTTCTCACTTGATAAGTTAAACGGTCCAGTCGGCATTTATAAAACGACGGAAACGGTAGCTGAACAAGGCATTTTCAACTTAATGCACTGGGCAGCAATGCTTTCGATTAACCTTGGGATCATGAACTTATTGCCATTACCGGCGCTTGACGGAGGACGTTTAATGTTCTTCGCAGTGGAAGCGGTGCGCGGCAAGCCGATTGATAGCCAAAAAGAAGGCATGGTGCATTTTGTCGGCATTATGTTACTGATGGCGTTAATGGTTGCCGTAACGTGGAACGATATTCAAAACTTTTTCTTCTAAATTCGTCCGTATGTGGCGAAACAATGGTAAAATAGCACAGTATATTTAACTGTGGCATGTCGTTGGCTTTGAGTGGATTTGTCAAATATTGACTAGCACTCAAAGCCAAATTTGATTATGCTAAACATATTAACTTAAAAGGTGGAACTTTTATTATGAAACAAAGTAAAACATTTATTCCAACATTGCGTGAAGTGCCAGCAGATGCGGACGTAAAATCGCACAAGCAGCTGCTACGTGCAGGCTTCATTCGTCAAAATGCGAGCGGTATTTATTCGTACTTACCACTTGGTCGTCGCGTATTAGCGAACATCGAGCAAATTGTACGTGAGGAAATGGAAGCAATTAACGCAATCGAATTATTAATGCCAGCAATGCAAGCAGCAGAGCTTTGGCAAGAATCAGGTCGCTGGGAAGCATACGGTCCAGAGCTTATGCGTTTAAAAGACCGTCACGACCGCGATTTCGCATTAGGGGCAACACACGAAGAGGTCATTACTTCTTTAGTGCGTGACGAAGTGAAATCATACAAAAAATTACCGTTATCACTATACCAAATTCAAACGAAATTCCGTGATGAAAAACGCCCACGCTTTGGCTTATTACGCGGCCGTGAGTTCATTATGAAAGATGCGTACTCATTCCACGCAACACGCGAATCATTAGACGAAACGTATGACGATATGTACCGTGCCTATTCAAATATTTTCACGCGTCTTGGTTTAAACTTCCGTGCAGTAATCGCAGACGCTGGTTCAATCGGTGGTAAAGGTACGCATGAATTTATGGTATTATCTGAAATCGGTGAAGATACAATCGCTTACTCGGATTCTTCAGACTACGCAGCGAACATCGAAATGGCTGAAGTCGTAACAGAATATACAGCGAGCGATTTACCGATGAACGACCTTGATAAAGTAGCAACACCAGATCAAAAATCAATTGAGGAAGTATCAGCTTTCTTAAACGTACCAGCAGACAACTGCATTAAAACATTAGTGTTTAACGTAGACGGTGAGTTAGTCGTTGTGCTTGCACGCGGCGACCACGAAATTAATGACATTAAATTAAAAAATGCATTAGAAGCAACGTCTGTTGAATTAGCAGACGAAAAAGACGTGCTTGCATTAATCGGCGCAAACATCGGTTCAATCGGTCCAGTGAAATTACCAGTAGATGTGAAAGTTGTTGCGGATAAAGCGATTAAATCAATTCGTAACGGTGTTGCTGGTGCGAATGAAGACGGCTTCCACTACGTAAATGTAAACCCAGAGCGTGACTTTGCGGTAAACGATTACTTAGATATTCGTTTCGTTCAAGTAGGCGATGCTTCTCCAGATGGTAACGGTGTTATTCAGTTCGCTGAAGGAATCGAAGTTGGTCACATTTTCAAACTAGGCACAACGTATTCAGAAAAAATGGGTGCGACGTTCTTAGATGACCAAGGGAAAGCAAAACCATTCATCATGGGTTGTTATGGCATTGGGGTGTCACGTATTTTAGCGGCAGTTGCAGAGCAGTTCCAAGACGAAAGTGGCTTCACATGGCCGAAGCAATTAGCGCCATATGATGTGCATTTAGTACCGGTCAACACGAAAGACGAAGCGCAAGTTGGCTTAGCAGATGATTTATATTCTTTATTAAAATCATATCGCTACGACGTGTTATACGATGACCGTGCAGAGCGTGCAGGCGTGAAGTTTGCAGACGCAGACTTAATCGGTTTACCAGTGCGTGTAACAGTTGGTAAAAAGGCAGCAGAAGGTTTAGTCGAAGTGAAATTCCGTCAAACAGGCGAGTCGTTCGAATGGCAAAAAGAAGAATTAATCGACCGTTTAAATGAGTTTTTCCGCACGAACTAATTCGTGGAAAGACATGTAGAAAACGTATAAAATAAAATGTGTAGCGCATTTTACAAATGACTAGAGCTGGCGTAGCTACGCCAGCTCTACTTTTTTCGCGCAAAGCATGATTGATTGAAGAAAGTGTAGGTGACAATATGTCAACGACTCAGGAGGCGCAGCAACGCTTTCAAATTTTATTACAGCAATTGAATTTAACAGAAGATGTGTACATGTCATTTTTTGAGCGCGGTGAATTAACGCGTATGACGGTGCATAAAACAAATCGTCAGTGGCATTTTCATGTGAAGCTACCGCAAATTTTACCGTACAAATTATATGAATTATTTATCGTGCGACTGCGCGAGCGCTTTTCGGGCATTGCGGTCATTCAGCTAACGCTTGCGACGGAGGACCCAGAAGTAACCGCACCGCTCGTAAACGATTATTGGCAATTAGTATTACAAAGCATGGACGGGCTTTCACCGCCGATGCGCGAGCGCTTTAGCAGTCAGCAGCCGCAATGGACCGGCAATAAATTGCAGCTCGTTTGTGCGCAGCAAGTGGAATATTTAACGTGCAAAAACAAGTACGCCAATGTCATTTCAGAGCATTACGGTCATTTTGGCTTTCCGTCGATGCACGTTGATTTTGATTTACAGGAAAACCGCGACGAGTTTGAGCGCATGCAGCAGGAGTTTTTACAGCAGCGTATGCAAGAAGAGGAAGCATTGAGTCAGCAAGCAATTGAGATGGCGCAGCGTAGCTTACGTGCGGCAAGTGAAGAGGAAGCGGCAGCAGAGCAAAACATTCCAGCAGGGCCGCTACAAATCGGTAAGCCGCTGCAAGACGTTAGCCAAATTACCGAGCTAAAGCGCATTCAAGAAGAAGAGCGCTTCGTCGTTGTAGAAGGCTATGTGTTTGATGTGGAAGTAAAAGAGCTAAAATCAGGGCGCTACATTGCGACGCTAAAAATTACCGATTACACCGATTCATTCATTGTTAAAATGTTCTCGAACTCAAAGCAAGACGTTGCGCTTATGTCGATGCTGAAAACAGGCATGTGGGTGCGCGTCGGTGGTGGCGTGCAAAACGATACGTACTTGCGCGACTTAGTCATTATGGGGCGCTCGATTACCGAAATTGCCCGCGAATCACGTAAAGATACAGCAAAGCCTGAGGAAAAGCGTGTGGAGCTTCATTTACACACGCCGATGAGTCAAATGGATGCGGTGACACCAGTAAGCAAGCTCGTTGCACAAGCCGCGAAATGGGGACACCCTGCTGTAGCGATTACCGATCACGCGGTTGTGCAGTCGTTCCCAGAGGCATATGCAGCAGGCAAGAAAAATGGCATTAAAATTTTATACGGCTTAGAGGCATATTTAGTCGATGATGGTGTGCCGATTGCGTATGACGTCGAGCATATTGATTTAGAAAATGCGACGTACGTTGTGTTTGACGTTGAAACGACTGGTTTATCGGCGGTGTACGATACGATTATTGAGCTGGCGGCCGTGAAAATTCGAAACGGCGAAAAAATCGATGAGTTTTCAAGCTTTGCGAATCCGCATCATAAGCTATCGGCAACGACAATTGAGCTTACGGGCATTGAAGATAAGGATGTCGAAAACGCACCGGAAGTCGAGGAAGTCATTCGCAAGTTCCACGACTGGATTGGGGACGACAGCATTTTAGTTGCCCACAACGCTTCGTTCGATATGGGCTTCTTGTACACGTCGTACAAAAAGTTTAATATTGCGACGACGCACCCAGTAATTGATACGCTAGAGCTTGCGCGTTTTTTATACCCTGAAATGAAGTCGCACCGCTTAAACGTGCTATGTAAAAAGTTCAACATCGACTTAACGCAGCATCACCGCGCGATTTATGACTGTCGCGCTACCGGGGATTTGTTGCTTCATTTGATGAAGGAAGCAACGGATAAGCACGACATTGCGTACCATGACGATTTAAACAAATATGTCGGTGAAGGTGATTCGTATAAGCGTGCGCGTCCGTATCACTGTACGATTTTGGCGGTCGATGATGATGGCTTAAAAAACTTGTTTAAAATTGTGTCTGATGCGCATGTGAAAACGTATTACCGCGTGCCTCGTGTAACGCGCTCGTCGCTTATGCAGTACCGTAAAGGGTTAATTGTCGGAAGCGGCTGTGATAAAGGTGAAGTGTTTGAAGGCATGATGCAAAAGCAGCCCGAGGAAGTCGAGGAAATCGCGAAGTTTTACGACTATATCGAAATTATGCCAAAGCCTGTGTACGCGCATTTACTAGAAGGCGAGCGCGTACAAAATGAATTCCAGCTAGAGGACATTATTCGTAAGCTTGTGAAGCTCGGCAAAAAGCTAAACAAGCCGGTTGTCGCAACAGGAAACGTCCATTATTTAAACAAAGAAGATGCGATGTTCCGTCAAATTTTAATCGGTTCACAAGGCGGCGCAAATCCACTGAATCGCTACAAGCTACCAGAAGTGCATTTCCGTACGACGAATGAGATGCTTGCGGAGTTCGACTTTTTAGGTGAGGAACTCGCAAAGGAAGTCGTTGTGACGAATACGCAGCTCGTGGCAAATATGATCGGTGACGTGAAGCCGATTAAAGACGACTTATATACGCCTAAAATTGAAGGCTCTGACGATGAAGTAACGAATTTGACGTATGAAATGGCGCATGCGATTTACGGTGAGACGTTACCGGATATTGTGGAAGCGCGCATTCAGAAGGAGCTGAAGTCCATTTTAGGGCATGGCTTCGGGGTAATTTATTTGATTTCAGCAAAGCTCGTAAAAAAATCGCTTGCAGACGGCTACTTAGTAGGCTCGCGTGGCTCGGTCGGCTCATCGCTCGTTGCGACATTTATGGAAATTACCGAAGTGAATCCGTTGCCACCGCACTATATTTGCCCAGAGTGTAAACATTCTGAGTTTATCGCGGACGGCTCGGTTGCATCGGGTTACGATTTGCCAAACAAAACGTGTCCAAAATGCGGCGCGGATTACAAAAAGGACGGGCAAGACATTCCGTTCGAAACGTTCCTCGGGTTTAAAGGGGATAAGGTGCCAGATATCGATCTCAATTTCTCCGGCGAATACCAACCACAAGCGCATAACTACACAAAAGAGCTGTTTGGTGAGGATTACGTTTTCCGTGCAGGTACGATTGGTACGGTGGCGGAAAAAACAGCGTACGGCTTTGTAAAAGGTTACGAATCAGACAACAATTTAACAATCCGACCACCTGAAATTGACCGCCTCGTACAAGGTTGTACAGGCGTGAAGCGTACGACAGGGCAGCACCCAGGCGGCATTATCGTCGTACCAGATTACATGGACATTTACGACTTTACACCAGTGCAATACCCAGCCGATGCACAAGATTCTGAATGGAAGACGACACACTTTGACTTCCACTCGATTCACGACAATATTTTAAAGCTCGATATTCTTGGGCATGATGATCCGACGATGATTCGTATGCTGCAAGATTTATCGGGCATTGACCCAAAAACGATTCCGACTGACGACCCGATTGTCATGAACATTTTCTCATCGACAGAATCACTTGGTGTCACACCAGAGCAAATCGGTACGAAAACAGGGACGCTCGGTATTCCAGAGTTCGGCACAAAATTCGTACGTCAAATGCTTGAAAGTACGAAGCCATCGACGTTTAGTGAACTCGTGCAAATTTCTGGACTGTCGCATGGTACGGATGTATGGCTCGGTAACGCAGCAGAACTTATTAAAGAAGGAACGTGCGTGTTATCAGAGGTAATCGGCTGTCGTGATGACATTATGGTGTATTTAATTTATCAAGATTTAGAGCCATCATTTGCGTTTAAAATTATGGAATCGGTGCGTAAAGGAAAAGGCTTATCCGAGGATATGGAAGAAGAAATGCGCGCGAAAAAAGTTCCGGAATGGTATATCGATTCGTGTAAAAAAATAAAATATATGTTCCCTAAGGCGCATGCCGCAGCTTACGTGTTAATGGCAGTGCGCATCGCGTGGTTTAAAGTGCATTACCCAATTTTATATTACACAGCGTATTTCACCGTGCGTGCGTCAGACTTTGATTTATTGACGATGACGAAGGGCTCGCAAATGATTCGTTCAAAAATTGACGAAATTAATTTGAAAGGGCTTGATGCAGCACCGAAAGAGAAGTCGTTATTAACGGTGCTTGAAATTGCGCTTGAAATGTGTGAGCGTGGCATTACGATGCAAAAGGTGGATTTATATCGCTCAGAAGCGGCGGACTTTGTCATTGATGGGCAAACAATCATCCCGCCGTTTAACGCAATTCCAGGGCTAGGTGAAAACGTAGCGAATCAAATTGTAGCAGCGCGTAGAGACGGCGAGTTTTTATCGAAGGAAGACTTGCAGCAGCGCGGGCGCGTATCAAAAACGCTCATTGAATATATGGATCAAATGGGTTGCTTAGACGGCATGCCTGATGCGAACCAATTATCGCTGTTTTAGAGAATCGCCGCTTTTTTCGTGCGGATGTATTTACAATTGTTGCAGGAAGCGTGCGTATTGCTTATGTGACGCGGCTTTCGATTTGCATTCTAGTGCTTACTATGCTATTCTAGTTAATAATTAATTGTTGAAAAACAAACGTTGATGAAAGAGTGGGACCTTCCCGCTCTTTTCTCTTTGTTTGCGAGTAAGACAGAAGTCAGGGGGATTTTATGAGCAATGTAACGTCAGTTATCGAAGCGTATGTCACGCCGATTGTCGAAGAGCTAAATTTAGTGTTAGTCGATGTCGAATTTGTTAAAGAAGGTCGTGACTGGTTTTTACGCGTCTATGTAGATACTCCTGAAGGCGGGATTGATATTGAGCAATGTGTACAAGTGAGCGAGCGCTTAAGCCTTGTACTGGATGACAACGATCCAATTGAGCAAAACTACTACTTAGAAGTATCATCACCAGGGGCAGAGCGTCCACTGAAAACAGACGGCGATTATCACAATGCCATTGGAAAACTCGTTTTCGTCAAAACATATGAACCAATTAAAGACATGAAAGAATTTCTTGGCACATTAGATTTTTATGATGGGCAAACATTACAAGTTACGATTCGCATTAAAACACGTAAAGTAACAGTCACAATCGAAAAAGAAAAAGTTGCGCTTGCTCGTCATGCGATTGACTTTTAGCATAATTTAGGAGTGAATAAACAAAATGGGCAGTGAATTGCTAGATGCGCTAGTTGCGCTTGAAACAGAAAAAGGTATTTCTCGTGAGGTTTTAATTGAAGCGATTGAAGCAGCTTTAGTAACAGCATACAAACGCAACTTCAATCAGGCGCAAAATGTGCGTGTAGATTTAAATTTAGACAAAGGCACGATGCTTGTGTTCTCACGTAAAGACGTTGTAGATGAAGTAACGGACGACCGTCTAGAAATTTCATTAGAAGATGCACAAATGATCAATCCGGTATTTGAAATCGGTGACATCGTGGAGCAAGAAGTAACACCAAGCAACTTCGGTCGTATCGCAGCACAAACAGCGAAGCAAGTCGTAACGCAACGTGTGCGCGAAGCAGAGCGCGGTAAAATTTATGAAGAGTATGTAGAGCGTGAAGACGATATCGTTAACGGTGTTGTTGAGCGTTTAGATGCACGCAACATTTACGTAGGCATTGGCAAAATTGAAGCGGTATTACCGGTCAATGAGCAAATTCCAGGTGAAGCGTACAACCCGCATGACCGCATTAACGTCTACATTACAAAAGTAGAGCGCACAACGCGTGGTCCACAAGTTGTCGTGTCTCGTACACATCCAGGCTTACTGCGCCGCTTATTTGAAAAAGAAGTGCCTGAAATTTTCGAGGGGCTTGTTGAAATTAAGTCGATCGCGCGTGAAGCAGGTGACCGTTCAAAAATTTCTGTTTACACAGAGACGGAAGAAATCGATCCAGTTGGTTCATGTGTAGGAACAAAAGGTGGTCGTGTGCAAACGATCGTTAACGAATTAAACGGTGAGAAAATCGACATCGTGGAATGGTCAGAAGATCCAATCGTATTCGTTGCGAATGCACTTAGCCCATCAAAAGTGTTAGATGTACAAGTAAACGAAGAAGAAAAATCGACAACAGTTGTTGTTCCAGATTACCAATTATCATTAGCGATTGGTAAACGTGGTCAAAATGCGCGTTTAGCAGCGAAGCTAACGGGCTGGAAAATCGATATTAAATCAGAGACAGATGCGCGTGAATTAGGCATTTATCCTTCTGAAACGAGCGCGTTCGTGCAAGAGCAATTTGCACAAGACGAAGACGTAACAGTTGATTTATATCAAGATGACGAAGAATAATAAGTAAAGTCGATTGAAAAGGGAAGGTGATTCTCATGGCGATCCAAAAGAAAGTACCTTTACGAAAATGTGTCGCTACGGGTGAAATGTTGCCGAAGAAGTCGATGATTCGCGTTGTGCGTTCAAAGGAAGGCGAAGTATCTGTAGATGTTACAGGGAAAAAGTCTGGACGCGGGGCATATGTTTCAAAATCCGAGCAAGCAGTAGAAATTGCCCGTAAAAAAAATGTTTTAGGTCATCAGCTTGAAGCGCAAGTACCAGAGGAAGTGTACGAAGAGCTTTTACGCATCATTCGTCGAGAAACAATTTTATGATGACACCACAGCAACAAATTATTCAAATGCTTGGTCTTGCTGCGCGTGCTCGTAAAATTATTACCGGTGAAGAACTTGTTGTAACAGCGGTTCGAAACGGTTCTGCCAAACTTGTATTCCTTGCAGACGATGCATCAAAAAACAGCAATAAAAAAATTCAAGATAAATGCACGTATTATAAAGTGCCGTATGCGATTTTTGGCGATCGATATACACTTGGCCAAGCAACAGGAAAAGAAGCTCGCGTCACAGTGGCGATTACAGATGCAGGCTTTGCAAAGAAGCTGAAAAGTTTAATCGCGCAAATTAACGAAGCGTAACACCAAAAAACGGAACATACATCTTTAACGTATGCAAAAAAATCTATGAGAGAAAAAGGGTATTAAAATATAAATATGACACAAAATTCTAATAATAATTCTAATAATAATCGCAGCAACAACAATAACAACAATCGTCGCGGGGGCAATCAACGTCCAAGACCAGGTATTAACGGAGGAAAGCGTCGTACGCACCGTCCACAACCGGTTCCAATGAAGCAAAAAGAATTACCAGAAAAAATTACTTTCTATGAATCATTATCAGTAGCGGAGTTAGCGAAAAAATTACACCGCGAACCTTCTGAAATCATTAAAAAATTATTTATGCTTGGCGTAATGGCAACAATTAACCAAGAGCTTGATAAAGATGCAATCGAATTACTTTGTGCAGATTACGGCGTAGAAGTAGAAGAAGAAATTCGCATCGACAAAACAGACTTAGATACATACTTCGATGAAACAATCGTAGTTGTAGATGAGGATGCACTTGAAGAACGTCCACCAGTTGTAACAATTATGGGACACGTTGACCATGGTAAAACAACATTACTTGACTCAATTCGTAACACAAAAGTAACAGCAGGTGAAGCAGGCGGAATCACGCAGCATATCGGTGCTTACCAAGTAGAAGCAAACGGCAAAAAAGTTACATTCTTAGATACACCAGGACATGCTGCATTCACAACAATGCGTGCGCGTGGTGCATCTGTAACGGATATCGCCATTATCGTAGTAGCAGCTGATGACGGCGTAATGCCACAAACGGTTGAAGCAATCAACCATGCAAAAGCAGCAGAAGTACCAATTATCGTAGCGGTAAACAAAATGGATAAACCATCTGCAAACCCAGAACGCGTACAACAAGAATTAACAGAACACGGCTTAGTACCTGAAGCATGGGGCGGCGAAACGATTTTCGTACCGATTTCAGCTTTAAAAGGTGAAGGCATCGATGAGTTACTAGAAATGGTTCTTTTAAGTGCTGAAGTTGGCGAATTAAAAGCAAACCCAACACGTACAGCAATCGGTTCTGTAATCGAAGCACAATTAGATAAAGGTCGCGGTGCAGTTGCGACATTACTAGTGCAAGACGGTACATTACGCGTAGGTGACCCAATCGTAGTTGGTCATGCATACGGTCGTGTTCGTGCAATGGTGAATGATTTAGGTCGTCGCGTGAAAGAAGCAGGCCCATCGACACCAGTAGAAGTAACAGGATTAAACGAAGTACCACAAGCGGGCGACCGTTTCGTAGTATTCGGCGATGAAAAAACAGCTCGTCAAGTTGGTGAGTCTCGTTCAATGACAGCGATCCAAGCACAACGTACAGAGAAAACGCGCGTAACGCTTGATAACTTATTCGAACAAATGAGCCAAGGCGAAATGAAAGAATTAAACTTAATCGTAAAAGCTGACGTACAAGGTACAGTGGAAGCGATGGCTGCATCATTAATGAAAATTGATGTAGAAGGCGTAAACGTGAAAATTATTCACACAGGCGCAGGTGCGATTACAGAGTCTGATATTTCATTAGCGGCTGCATCAAATGCAATCGTAATCGGCTTCAACGTACGTCCTGACGTGAACGCAAAACGTGCAGCAGATGAAGAAGGCGTAGACATCCGTTTACACCGCATCATCTACAAAGTAATCGAAGAAATCGAGCAAGCAATGAAAGGCTTACTTGACCCAGAATTTGAAGAAAAAATCGTTGGACAAGCAGAAGTGCGTCAAACAATTAAAGTTTCAAAAGTTGGTACGATTGCTGGTTCTTACGTAATCGAAGGTAAAATGGTTCGTGACGCAGGTGTACGTGTTATTCGTGAAGCTATCGTTATTTTTGAAGGCGAGTTAGATTCATTAAAACGCTTCAAAGACGATGCAAAAGAAGTAGCAAAAGGTTACGAGTGTGGTATTACAATTAAAGGCTACAATGATGTTAAAGAAGGCGACATTATTGAAGCATTCGTAATGGAAGAAATTAAACGCTAATGATTGTGTATGCTGAATGTGAGTTTATGATTCATACAGCACACTCGTTAAAAGAAAAGCGCGCCGTGTTGAAAAAAATGACGACGCGCACGAAGCAAAAGTTTAATGTGTCGGTTGCTGAGATCGACCATCAAAATGTATGGCAACGAACGCGAATTGCGCTCGTTGCTGTTGCATCTTCCAAATTAGCAGCAGAGCAAGAAATCAATCGTGCCATTCGTTTTTTGCAGTCCAACCCTGAGTGGGAAGCAATTGATGTCTGGATCGAAAACTTATAAACAGAGGTGACATGAGATGTCTTTACGTTCAAATCGTGTTGCAGAGCAAATGAAAAAAGAGCTTGGTGATATTATTACACGCAAAATTAAAGACCCACGCGTTGGCTTCATCACAGTAACTGATGTAGCCGTAACGGGGGATTTACAACAAGCGACTGTATATATTACATCACTTGGTAACGACCGTGAGCGTGCAGAAGCGTTAAAAGCGTTGGAAAAAGCGTCAGGCTTTATCCGCACTGAAATCGGTTCACGCATTCGCTTACGCCGTACACCAGAAATTTTCTTCGAGTTTGATTCTGCGATTGCATACGGAAACAAAATCGACGCATTACTTCGTTCATTACACGAAGAGAAATAATAAAAAGCCTGCTCTGCATGAATTATGCGGGCAGGCTTTTTTTATAGGAGGAACCAATATGAACGGTATTATCCCATTATGGAAAGAGCGCGGCATGACAAGCCATGACTGCGTGTTTAAACTACGTAAAATTTTACGCACGAAAAAGGTTGGACATACGGGCACACTTGACCCAGGTGTTGAAGGGGTGTTACCAATTTGCATCGGCACAGCGACGCGTATCGCCGAATATTTAACAGACGCAGGGAAAACGTACGAGGCGGTCATTTCGATTAGCCGCACGACGACGACTGAGGATGCAGAAGGCGAAACGGTCGAGGAAAACAATGCGCCAAAATCGTTTACACGCGCACAAATTGAAGACGTATTAGCATCGCTTACAGGTGTCATTACGCAAACGCCACCGATGTATTCAGCAGTAAAAGTAAACGGCAAAAAATTATATGAATATGCCCGCGCTGGTCAAACGGTTGAGCGTCCAACGCGCGAGGTGACGATTTATGATTTAACGTTACTAAGCGATGAAGCGGTATTTGAAGGAGAGGAAGTACGCTTTTCAGTACACGTTGCATGCAGTAAAGGGACGTACATTCGCACGCTTGCTGTTCAAATTGGTGAGGCGCTTGGCTACCCTGCGCATATGCATGAGCTTGTACGCACAGCATCAGGCACGTTTTCAAAAGATAATTGCTTCACGCTTGCACAAGTGGCTGAGCTAATGGAGAATGAGCGAATTGGCGAGGCATTATTGCCAGTTGAGCATGCGCTGCGTGACTATCCGTACGTTGAAATTACGGAAGATGTGGAAAAGCAAATTCATAACGGACAAGTGCTTCCGATGCACACATTGCTACAAGAACATGATAAAGTAGTGTTTGGGAAGAATCATAAAGCAGTCGCAATTTATATTGCACATCCGACGAAAGAGCATATGATGAAGCCAGATAAAATGTTTCCAAATGTAGAATAGAAGGGAGTATGGGTATGGACGTTATTCATTTAAAGTACCCGCATCAAATTACGACGCAAGTGCAGCCAACGTCACTTGCAATTGGTTTTTTTGATGGTGTGCATCGCGGGCATCAGGCGGTAATCACGGAGGCGAAAAAGAAGGCACAGCAGCTCGGCATTCAATCGGCCGTTATGACGTTTGACCCGCATCCATCGATTGTGCTTGGTGGACGCAATGAACGTGTGTTTTACATTACGCTGCTTGAAGATAAGCTGCGCATTTTAGAGGAAATGGGCATCGATGTTGTGTATGTCGCACACTTTACATCACAGCTTGCTCAGCTATCACCAGCTGATTTTATTGAGACGTTTTTACGCGGATTAAATGTCAAACATATTACGGCAGGTTTTGATTTTTCATTCGGTGCGTTCGGTAAAGGAAAAATGGCGGACATCGAAGCGGATGGCGATTTCGGTGTAACGGTTGTTGACAAGCAGCAATGCGGCGACGATAAAATTAGCTCAACGCGCATTCGTGCTGTGCTTGAAGCGGGTGACATGGAGGAAGCGGCGAAGCTACTCGGTCGTCCATTTTCAACGAGCGGTATCGTTGTACACGGCGATAAGCGCGGACGCACAATCGGTTTCCCGACAGCGAACGTGCAGGAGAAAGAAGGAAGTTTCATTCCAGCAGTGGGCGTCTATGCGGTGCGTTTATTCGTGCAAAATACATGGTACGACGGCGTGTGCAACGTTGGCTACAAGCCGACATTTAAAGACCCGGATGCTAAGCAATTGTCAATCGAAGTACATATTTTTGAGTTTGAGCAAGATATCTACGGTGAAGATGTTGTTGTCGCTTGGTACAAATATTTGCGAAATGAGCGTAAATTCGCGGGGCTTGAAGCGTTAAAGGAACAGCTATATGTCGATCAACAGCAAGCGATTGATTACTTTGCACAACAGGTGTAGAGGATGTATGTTTTTGAATTGAATGATGTGATGGCGCGTGTTGAACATATTGCTCGTAACGAGAGGCGGACTCCAGCGGGAAAAGCGTGAAGATTGAGACCCCACAGACGTGAGGAACGAACGTCGAGGAGGCTCAAGTCACCATAGCTGTCAACTTAAGAAAATTGATATACTTCTTTTAAAAGGATCGTTCAACGCGCCTTTTAAAAGGAGTTTTTTGATGAGACAAGAAATGGAAAAAGTATTACAAGTGTTATTTGCATGTTTGACGAGCGAACGA
>JAXJTE010000213.1:0-10437 GCA_036309765.1 Caryophanon sp.
ATACGCACTGTCTTAGGAAGGGCAATGGCATACCCTTATCTTGCACGTCAGCGATACTTGAAAAAGACTTCGCCTTTGGTAGCAAGAATCCCACTGTTTCCGAAGGAAACAGCTTGCCCCTTTAAGGGTGGGAGTGTCAACAGGCTTGATAATATTGACAACGATTAAACCAATTGCAAGGGAAATTGTAGAAACGACTTCAAAGTATAAAAGTGCTTTACCACCAATTTTGCCGACTTTTTTCATATCACCCATGCTGCCGATACCGACAACGACTGTTAAGAAGATAATTGGAGCAATTAGCATTTTAATTAAGTTAATAAATACATCTGCTAACACTTTTAGCTCGGCACCGAAGCTTGGGAATAATGCGCCGACGATAATACCAAGAATAATCGCGATAATTACTTGCACGGTTAAGTTTTTAAAATTAATACGCATAAGGACACCTTCTTTATTAAGATTTTGTTAACGTTTTCATTACTGTAACGCATGCGCTTTTTAATTTGTTTTTTTGGTGATAAAGTTTTTAAAAATTCACGATGATACAAATGTTCAAAATACGTCAAAATAAGAGTACACATGCTGTTATAAACAGTTTTAATTTTTTGAAATCTGTATTGATACAGACATTATGTTCAAAAATAAAACCATTTTGATCAAAAAGACCAAAATGGTTACGGTGATACATGTGTTAAAAAGGATGCATAATGTCCATTTTTATACGCATCATATAGTGGCTGCCACTGCTGGCGTAATGATTGCTGTTGCTCCTTTGTGAGCGAGGTAAATGTAGCCACTTGCTGCAAATCGTTTTTGGCCTGTTCGTTTAGTGCATTGGAGTTAGCAAAATGCCAAGCCGTCGTTTCTTCGATTGCTTGCTGCAAAATTTGTCGTGCATGTTCGGGCAAATTTCGATAAAATGTGTCATTAAATAGCACGGCATAGCTTAAAATGCCATGGTTTGACATCGTAATGTATGATTGATGCTCATAAAAATTTTTCGAATCGATATTTGAAAACGTGTTTTCTTGTATCGTATATGCTTGCTGCTGCGACGTTTCGTACACTTCTTCAAAGCCAAACGTTACAGGCGTTGCACCGAGCAATTCAAACTGCCGCTGTAGCGTGTAGCTATCCATAATGCGTACGCGCTGCTCTTGTATGTCATCAATTGACTGAATGGGCGATGTAGATAATAGCTGCTTAAAGCCGTTATGCCAAAATGCTGCGGTATGTACACCGATTGCGTCAGATTGTGCCATTAATTGCTTCGCCGCATCGCTAACGAAATAACGTGCTACCGTGTCGTTGTCGTCAAATAAATAGGGCAAGTCGAGCAATGCCCATGCAGGTATAAATTTCGTCATTTTCGAAACGGTTGGCATGATCATTTGGACTTCGTTTTGCTGGAGTGCTTCAAGTTCCTGCTCATCATTGTATAGCACGGCATTCGCAAAAACTTGTACTATAATTTGACCGTTTGATTTTTGTTCAACGAGCTTTGCGAAATGTTGTGCGGCTTGTCCTTTCGGTGTATGCTCAGCTACAACATGGCTTACTTTAATCGTCAGCTGTTCGTCGAGTGCGTGCTGCTCGTCGTCAAGAGGCAGTGCGGTAGGGCGAGAGAACATGCTAAAGCTGACGACCGCAATAAGTAATAATGTCAAAATAACAGATAAATAGCGCATGAAATCCCTCCAATTCGCGCATCTATTTCAATTCGCGCATGTTCATATCATATCATATCATTATTTTTTATAGGGAGGTAAATATGTATATGAAGTACTTACCGATGAATGGGAAAATTTTGTCGCTTATGTGTGTGCTATTATTTGTATCGTTTAGCATTGCAGGTGTGTTTACGATGGTGACAATTTTAGATGAGCAACGTCACATATTGCGTGAGCAGGCGATATTAATGGCACGAACCGTTAGCGAAATTTCGATTATTGAACAGGCAGTCAATCAGCCAGTAGCAGAAGCACATGCGATGATACATGAAACAGTGGAGGAGCTGCGTATTATTAATGATGCAGCGTATATCGTCGTCATGAATATGGAACACGTACGACTAACGCATCCGACGAAACGAATCGTTGGTACAGTGTCACAATCGACCGATATACAGGCTGCATTTTCAGAACATTATTATACGAACGAAGCACAAGGTGAGCTAGGGAAAACTGTGCGGGCATTCGCGCCAATTGTGAACAGTGAAAGCGAGCAAGTCGGTGTTGTCGTCGTCGGTTATTTGTTGCCGAACGTCATGGATGTACTCAAAAAATTTCAAGCAATTATGTGGGTGACTGGATTTATTACGGTGCTATGTAGCATTATTGGCGCAACGCTATTAAGTCGCCATATGAAGCGGCAGATGTTTGGATTAGAGCCACATGAAATTGCACAGCTGTATATGGAGCGGACGGAAACGTTTAACGCGATGCACGAAGGGATTATTGCGATTGATGCACAGGAGCGCATTACAATTTTCAACCCGAAAGCGCAGCAAATATTACAGCTAAAAGGACAGTTCATCGGTCAGCCGATTGAGACGATTATTCATGATACGCGCTTGCCAGAAATTTTACGCAGTGGCAAGCCTGTATATAATGAGGAGCTGCACATTCAAAATCGGTCGATCATTTCAAATCGCGTACCGATTCGTGTACAGGATGAAACGGTAGGTGTTGTGGCCATTTTCCAAGATCGTACCGAAGTGAAAATTCTTGCAGAAAAGCTAACCGGTGTGAAGGCTTTTGTAGAGGCGCTACGTGTACAAACGCATGAATATAAAAATAAGCTGCATACGATTTCAGGCTTATTGCAGTTAAATAAACCAACAGAGGCATTAACGTATATTAGCGAGCTTCAATATGAGCATGATGTACTAACGTCGATGCTACAAGAGCGCATTGCATTTGAGCAAATTGCGGGCTTATTGCTTAGCAAAGTGCAAGTAGGGCGAGAACAAGGGGTAAATGTCGTATTAGACCCGTTAATGCAGCTTCAGCACATTCCACCGAAGCTCGATCAACACGATATCGTCATTGTGCTAGGAAACTTAATCGAAAATGCGCTCGAAGCATTGCGTCATACAGAAGGTGAAAAGGAAATTTATGTTAGTATCGAGCAAGAGGATGATTTTTTAGCGATGTATGTAAGTGATAATGGCTGTGGGATGACTGAGGAGCAGCAAGCCAATATGATGACGTACGGCTTCTCGACAAAGGCAAAACAAGGGCGTGGCATCGGGCTTTATTTAGTTGAAAAAATTCGACAAAAAGGTGATGGCGAGTTAACGGTCACATCAAACGTAGGAGAAGGCACGACGATTATTATAACGTTTTAGAAAGGAGGAGGCATGATGTATAAAGTGTTATGTATTGAAGATGATCCGATGGTGCGCGAGGTGAATCGTCAATTTATCGAGCGCGTGGCAGGTTTTTCGGTTATTGATTTTGCGAAGGACGGACAAGAGGGGCTGGAGAAGATGCACGCACTACAGCCAGATTTAGTGTTTATGGATGTGTTTATGCCGCGCCTTGACGGTTTAGAAACATTGCAGCAGCTACGTCAAGTGAATACGACGATTGATGTCGTCATGGTGACGGCCGCAACGAATATCGAAGCGGTCGAGCAGGCGCTGCATTTAGGCATTTTTGATTATATCGTCAAGCCATTTTCGCTCGAACGCATTGCGCAAACGCTCGAAAAATATCGTACGTACAAGGAGCGGTTACAGCAAAGCACTCATTTCACGCAGCAGCAAATTGATACGCTATTAAACGAGCCGATGATGTTACAACCTGAAAGTGAAGTCGTCTTTGATGATTTGCCAAAAGGATTAAACAAAGCGACGTTGCAAAAAATCGTTGCGTATTTGCGCCAAACGAATACGGCGCTGTCAGCAGAGCAGCTGGCATTACAGCTAGGCATTGCACGCGTAACGGCTCGCCGCTATTTAGACTTTTTAGAAAAGCAGCATTACGTAAAAGTCGAAAGTCAGTACGGCAGCATTGGGCGCCCGGTGAACTTGTATATTTACGCGAAAAAAGACTAGCGCCATTGCTAGTCTTTTTTCATGTTACAGCGTCGATTGAATTTGATTGCGTCCGTTTTCCTTTGCCTGATAAAGCGAATCGTCGGCTGCTTTAATGAGCTGCTCTAACGAATCTTGGTCATGAATATCACCGATTGTGTAGCCTAAGCTAATTGACAATTCGTTATGGTACGGGGACGCCTCATGCGGAATGTGTAGCTGCTCAATGGCGTTAAAAATATTTTCAGCCAGTGTCGCAGCTTCTACCTCTGTCGCATTGAACGCCACGACGACGAATTCTTCTCCGCCAAAGCGAGCAGCAAAATGATGCGGGAGAAACGCAATGCGATGAATCGCCTGTGCGACGCTTTTTAACGCTTGGTCGCCGGCTAAATGCCCGTAAAAGTCGTTGTAGCGCTTAAATGCATCGAGATCGAGTACGTACACAGCAGCGGTCTTTGGTTGCTCGGCAGTAAATTGCGTCACGAAATTATATAGCCCGCGACGGTTCGGAATGTGCGTCAATTCATCGTGATGCACGAGCGATGCTAAATGCTTGTTTAACGTTTCCATCTCTTGGTTCGTTTCTTTTAATAATAATTCCTGCGCTAAGTTTTTCACTTGGGCACCGTATAAAAAACGAGCCCCAAGCGTCGCAAAAATAAAGAAAATCGCCACGTTAATAAAATGCCCTGTGACAATGGCATAATCTTTTTGGTAGATGAGTAAGCCACCTACAAGAAGGGTTGTCGGTAATATGTGTAACAATATGTATGTACGTCTTGGCACGATAAACAGCACGGTCGTTACTAAAAAGTTTGTTAAATACGCCGTGACGTGACCATATGAAGCCGCTTGGTCAGCGAGTGTTACGACAGCGCCCCACGTCAGCATAAATATGTAATAAAACATTAAGTAGCGGTGCTGAATGGCGGTGCGCGTCGGATGATTGTATATTTTTTTCGTGCATGTGAAAATGACGAGCGACACGACGGCGAGTGCAAGTAAACTGATGTAAAGCATTATGTATAAATTAAGTGAAAATCCGTAATTTATAAAGCTATGAATGAGCATAAATGATTCCAGTACAATGACGAAATACGCATCGATTTTCGCACGCTCTACGTTGTCGGTTGTTAAGCGCCGATGCAGTATGTGTAGCTGCAAATCATTTAGTTTATATTGCTGGAGCATGAGCATCATCACCTGCATTCAAAATAGATTTTTAATTATGAGTAAGAGGAAAGTATTGGAATTATATCATGATAATCATACAAATAAATAGGGAAAAATACAATTTTTCGGTTGATTAATGAATGGATTATGTATGTAATGTTGTCAAAATTGTTAAAAAAATATCATTCGAAACATGACGTTTCGAATGATATTTTTTGTGCAGCTGCCAACATGCCTATTAATACGGCATAATTTTGTCAACTGGCTTTGGCGTTTTAATTTTCGGTAAAATTTTATCAAGCGTTACAGTACGTTTAATTTCGTGTGTTGCCGGGTCGTTTTTGTCAAACTGCTCTAAAAATACCATCACTTCTTTGACGATTGGCGTTGGCGTCGATGCACCAGCTGTGACAGCAACCGTTTCGATATCCATCAGCCACTCGATTTTCAGTTCAGAAATGTCTGATACGCGGTAAGACGGTGTGCCAGCAATTTCAACCGATACTTGCGTTAGGCGGTTTGAGTTGTTTGATTTCGGGTCGCCAACAACGATTAATAAGTCGGCAACACCAGCTTGCTCGGCAACGGCCTCTTGACGCACTTGTGTCGCTAAACAAATTTCTTTATGCACGTCAACATGCGGGAATTTCTCTTGAATGCTTTCCATTAAAAATGCGACATCCCACTGTGACATCGTTGTTTGGTTTGTCACTAAAATCTTCTGCTCTGGTGGGAAGTTAAGCGCCTCAATGTCATGCATCGACTGCACTAAATGCACTTTATCCGGTGCAACTCCAATAGCGCCTTCTGGTTCTGGGTGCCCTTTTTTGCCGATGTAAATAATTTCGTAGTCTTCCTTCGTTTTTTCGGCAATGAGTGTGTGTGTTACCGTTACGTCTGGGCATGTCGCATCAATTGAAACGAGCCCTTTGCGACGTGCGATTTCACGAATTTCAGGTGAAACGCCGTGCGCTGTGTAAATGACCGTACCTGTTTCAACTTGCTCGATAATGTCTTTGCGGTTTTCGCCGTCTAACGTAATGATGCCGTCTTGCTCAAATGCATCGGTTACGTGTTTGTTATGAACGATCATGCCTAAAATATAAATAGGACGTGGTAATGATTTATCTAATGCGGCATTTCGTGCGATGACCATTGCATCGACAACGCCGTAGCAGTAGCCTCGTGGATTAATTTTAACGACTTTCATATGTAAGCCCCTTTCAACTTGCGGTACGTCTATTATAACGGACGCCGCAAATGAATACAAAGTTTCTAGCGCGTTTTGTTGAGAAAAGCAAATTGCGGTGACGCGTCAAAAAATTTGTCGATTGTACGGCAAATGAAGTGGCGCTAGTAGAAAAATGAAAACAACGGTGACATGTTCGTTGACTTATCAACCCTTTCCGCGATAAGATTGTGTGATGTTCATCTTATTGCTCAACGTAGCGCAATAAGAATTATCAGGAGGTACGGAAAAATAAATGAGTAAATATACAGATTATCAATTAAAGCCGTTTTTACAAGAAGCCATTTCGAAATTAGGCTTTGTTGAACCAACACCAATTCAAAGAGAGATCATTCCACTTGTGTTAAAAGGCAAAAGTGCAATCGGTCAAGCGCATACAGGTACGGGTAAAACACATAGTTTCTTACTACCAATCGTTCAACGTCTACAAGAGGACAAGCAAGAAGTTCAAGCTGTTATTACATCACCAACACGCGAGCTAGCACAGCAAATTTTTGATGCGTTAAATCAATTAATTGAAGGCACAGACATTCGCACAAAATTATTTATCGGTGGTACGGATAAGCAGCGTTCAATCGAGAAGCTAAAAACACAACCACAAATCGTTGTCGGCACACCAGGTCGTATTAAAGACTTAGTAAAAGAGGGCGCATTACTTGTACACACAGCGCCGATTTTAGTAGTCGATGAGGCAGACTTAGCGTTTGACATGGGCTTCATTGAAGACATCGACGGATTCGCAAGCCACATGCCAGAAAAGCTAGAAATGTTCGTATTCTCTGCAACAATTCCAGAGAAATTACAGCCATTCCTAAAAAAATATATGGATGCACCAGTACACATCCACATGAACGACAAGCGTCCAGTCGCAGAAAACATCGAGTTTTACCTGCTGCCAGTACGTTCAAAATCAAAAAACAAGCGCTTAATGGAAGTAATTGAGTCAATCAATCCGTACTTAGCAATCATTTTCTGTAACACGCGTAAAAATGCAGAAGCGGTTGCCCATTATTTAGGTGAGCAAGGGTTACGCGTTGGGCAAATTCATGGCGACTTAGCACCTCGTGAGCGCGCGCGCATGATGAAGCAAGTGCGTGAATTAGAATACCAATACATCGTAGCGACAGACTTAGCTGCGCGTGGTATTGATATTCAAGGGATTTCACACGTTATCAACTACGAAATTCCATCTGATTTAGAGTTCTTCATCCACCGCGTTGGTCGTACAGCACGTGCCGGCAACAAAGGAACAGCCATCACATTATTTGAGCCATCTGATGAGGATGCATTAAACCGTGTAGAAAAAATGGGTATTCCATTTGAGCATAAAGATTTAAAAGACGGCGAATGGGTTGATTTAAAAGACCGTCACGCCCGCGCAAACCGTAAAGGCGACCGTCAAGAGAACGAAATTGACGCAAAAGCAAAATCAATGGTACGTAAACCGAAAAAAGTAAAGCCAGGCTACAAGCGTAATATGCGCTGGGAAATGGATAAAATTAAAAAACGTGAGCGCCGCATTAAAAACCGCAGCACGGCGAAAACGAATAAGAAGAAATAAGAGGGATTTATATGTTACTTGGTTCACACGTTTCGATGAGTGGCAAAGGGATGCTGCTGTCATCTAGCCAAGAAGCAGCGTCATACGGTGCAAATACGTTTATGATTTACACAGGCGCACCGCAAAACACGCGCCGTAAGCCAATTAGCGACTTGAACATTCCAGCAGGGCTTGTGCACATGCAAGAACATGGCATGTCAAACGTCGTTGTGCACGCACCGTACATTATCAACTTAGCGAATACGACGAAACCTGAAGTATTCGAGCTAGGTGTGAGCTTCCTACAGCAAGAAATCGAGCGCACAGCTGCACTGGATGTATCACAAATTGTGTTACACCCTGGGGCTCACGTTGGCGCTGGAGTAGACGTTGGTATTGCCCGCATCGTCGAAGGTTTAAATGAAGTGTTAACGCAAGACTTCCCTGTACAAATCGCCCTTGAGACGATGGCAGGAAAAGGCTCAGAAATCGGACGCAACTTTGAGGAGCTTGCCCGCATTTTTGATGGCGTGAAAAACAACGAACGTTTATCGGTTTGCTTTGACACATGTCATGTACATGATGCCGGCTACGATATCGCTAACGATTTTGATGGCGTGCTAGACGAGTTCGACCGTTTAATCGGCATCGACCGTTTAAAAGTGCTACACATTAACGACTCAAAAAACGTGCGCGGTGCTGCAAAAGACCGTCACGAAAACATCGGCTTCGGTGAAATTGGCTTTGATGCACTTTGTCATATCGTGCATCACGACAAGCTCATGCATGTGCCGAAAATTTTAGAAACGCCGTTCGTTGGCACGGACGCGAAAAATAAACAAGCACCGTACGCAGTGGAAATCGATATGCTGCGCACGAAAACATTTACGCCAGAGCGCATTGACGCACTGCGCGGCGAATAATAAATAAGCGGCAGGGGAGCGAATCCTCTGCCGTTTTTGTTTTGTGTGAATCAAGCATGTTGATACGCTCGTAAATTCTGACTATTCCTCATGCAAGCATTTGCACTTTACAAAGCACCGCATGTACAGTATATTATAGTGATGTTAAATCGTAATGATTTTGAATTAGAAAGAAGAGATGAAGACGTGTCAAACGTACAAATTGATATTCGAAATGTGTCGTTTCAATATGAATACACGCATGTATTAAATGATATTTCACTACAAGTACAGCAAGGCGACTTTTTAGCGTTGCTCGGTCCGAATGGTTCGGGCAAGTCTACCTTATTAAAATTAATTTTAGGGCTATTAAAACCGATGAGCGGCGAGGTGAATTTATTCGGGCAAAACTGCGACAAGTTTAAGCAGCGCGAATGGATTGGCTACGTGTCGCAAAAGTCAAATGCGTTTAACTCGGGTTTCCCGGCTACAGTGCGTGAAGTCGTGCGCAGCGGCTTAACGAAAAAGGTCGGGCTGTTTAAGCGTTTGCCAAAGGATGCGAACGAAAGAGCAGAAGCGGCACTCAAGCTTGTCGGCATGGAGCAGTTTATTGACCGCAACATCGGCGCATTATCTGGTGGGCAGCAGCAGCGCGTGTTTATCGCACGAGCGCTCATTAGCGAGCCGAAGCTACTCATTTTAGACGAGCCAACTGTCGGCATTGACCATGAAAACGTGCAGGCGTTTTACGATTTACTCGTCAAGCTAAACGAGGAGCAGGGCATTACGATGGTGCTTGTGACGCATGACGTGAACACGGTGTCAAACCGCATTTCGCATGTGGCGTGCTTAAATCAAAAAATTCATTTCCACGGATTCCGTCGAGAGTTCGATACGCTATCAGAAGAAAAATTAAACGCATGGTACGGGCATGCAGTACGTAAAGTACATTAGGAGGACGCAATGATCGAAGCAATTTTTAATTATGAATTTTTACAAAATGCGTTTTTCTCTGGGCTTATTATCGGTGTCATTGCGCCACTGCTCGGTGTGTTTATCGTTGTGCGTCGCCTATCGCTCATTGCGGATGCATTGTCGCATGTAACGCTTGCAGGGATTGCAGGTAGTTTGTATTTAAGCCAAAGCGTGCCAGCACTCGCGCTACTGAACCCGATTTATTTAGGGATCCTCGCGTCGGTGTCGGGCTCGATTTTAATTGAACGTTTACGTAGTTTATATAAGCATTACGAAGAGCTTGCCATTCCGATTATTATGTCGGGTGGAATTGGCTTAAGTGCGATTTTTATTTCGATGGCACAAGGGTTTAACCAAGATTTAATGAGCTATTTATTCGGCTCGGTGTCGGCTGTGTCGCGTCAAGATTTATATGTCGTCATCGGCATCGCGGTAGTTGTCATTGTCTTTTTATTTTTCATGTTTAAAGAATTATTTTTATTATCGTTTGATGATGAGTTCGCAAAAGCAAGTGGCATTCCGGCAAAATGGGTGCATTTAGCATTTATGATTG
>JAXJTE010000214.1:0-2271 GCA_036309765.1 Caryophanon sp.
ATTTATTGCCGATGACGTATCAGGAAATGGCAGGACCGACGAGCATTATTCAGCAAGGCGATGTGCTGTACGTACAAGGGTTGCAAGAAGATGTGGAGCGCTTCGTATCGGTGTATTATTTAAACTTAGAAACAGAGCGCGATACAGACGTTGAGCATTTAATTTCGAAAAAAATCGGGGTTGCCGAAGTGCTGCTCACACCATCATCGAGCTTAATTGGCGAGACGGTCGAAAAAATCGGCTTCCGCAAAAAGTACAACTTAAACATTTTAGGCATTAACCGAAAAGGGACGTATTTAATGAAAAATATGGCCGAGCAAAAGCTGCGATTCGGGGACGCCATTTTAGTGCAAGGAACGTGGGACGAAATTGAGCAGCTGTCGCGCGAAACGCAAGATGTTGTCGTCGTCGGTCAGCCGAAAGAGCAAGCAGGAGTTGCGGCCGCAAGCGGTAAAGCGTGGCTTGCCGGCATCATTATGGCGTTCGTCGTAGCGCTTATGGTGTTTGAAGTATTTGACGCGGTGATTGCGGTGCTAATCGGTGCCGTACTCATGATTGCGACAGGCTGCCTACGTAACATGGATGATGCGTATAGTAAAATGAACTTTGAAAGTATCGTGCTCGTCGCGGCGATGCTTCCGATGGCGACCGCGCTGCAAAAAACGGGTGGCATGACGCTCCTTGCCGATAGCATCATTTCTGTACTCGGGCAATACGGTGCGTTCGGTGTCCTCGTCGGCGTCTATTTACTGACGGTCGTGTTCGGGCAATTTGTGAGCAACACCGCAACAGCTGTATTATTTGCACCAATTGCGATGACGGCCGCACAAACGATGGATGCCAATCCGTATACGTTTATGATTGCCGTCGCGGTCGCAGCAGGTATGGCATTTGCAACACCGATCGCCTCACCGACGAACTCGCTCGTTATGACGGCAGGTGGCTATAAGTTCAGCGATTTCGTGAAGGTCGGCGTGCCGCTTCAGCTCATTATGTTCGTTGCGATGATGTTGATTATTCCGCTATTTTTTCCACTATAAACAATGGATGCACGAAATGTACTCGTGCATCTTTTTTCATGTATAGACAATGAATTAGATAAAAGGTATTATTTATACTTGACGGAAATGAGTTAAAAGTACCTAAAATTTTTAAGTGGAGTGTACATACATGGAATTTAAAACGATTAAAATGCGTGTTGTTAGTGGTTTCTTATTATTGATTGCAATCTTTTCTGTATTTGTCGTATACAATTACGTCACAAACCGATCTGTCGAAGAACAAACGCAGGAACTCATCCAGCATGAGCTAGCGATGTTAAAGGCGAATCAAGCACTCGCAACATCGATGACGACGCGAGTAGCAGCGGCAACAAGTTATATTGCGACAGGGCAAGAACAATATTTGCATATGTTTTCGGAATATTCAGCGATTGCAGACGAGCAAATCCAACAGCTAAATACGCTTGACCCAAAAGGTATCGACAAGCGTTCAGCTTACGTCGAAAAAGGGATAGCATGGCGTGATGCGATGCAAGCAGATGTGCTAGACGTTTTGCAAGCAGGCAACATGGAGCTTGCAATCGCAAATTTAACAAGGTTAACGGCAGAAGCAACGGTCGTGCGTAAAGGCTATGACGAATTAGTGAACACCAATTCAAACCGCATTGATGAGCTAGGAAGCGGCATTATTGAAGCATCGAAATCATCAAGAATAATCGGAGGCATTGCGGGTCTTTGTATTATTGTGATGAGTGTATTATCCGCGCAGTTTATCGTCCGCAGCATCGTCAAACCGATTCAAGACGTGGCACAGCGCATTGGCAAGCTAGCAGAGGGAGATTTAACAGATCCGCCAATCGATGCACAGCGCGTGGATGAAATTGGTTATTTAATGGCATCGTCAAATAAGCTATCCGCGAATTTACAAAGCGTGATTGGCTCGCTACAGCACGTATCTGAAAACGTCGCGGCGAACTCAGAAGAAGTGGCCCAATCAGCGAACGAAGTAAAGGAAGGCTCCAACAAAGTAGCAGGCGCGATGCACGACATTACAGACGGCATGGCACTACAAGATGCACGCACGACGAATTTAGTGGACGTGTTAAGCGAGTTTAAGGTGGGCGTCGAAGCATCAACAGCAAGTGGGCAGCAACTCGCAACGCTTGCGACTGATGTGCAGCGCTTAACGACGAACGGTCAGCACCAAATGACGACGACGCTCGGACAAATGAACACGATTGACCGCATTGTAAACGACGCTGTACATAAA